>NZ_JABUMQ010000134.1:0-27298 GCF_013336645.1 Myxococcus sp. CA039A
GGGGGGAGCCCATGGTCCAGACCCGCCGGCGCCGGGGGTGGCCACGTGAGACATCGACGGTCCGCGTCCAGTTCTGTACCCTTCGCCCGTGCCTGCCGCAGAGAAAGCCGTCCGTCATCGCAAGATTGGCGCGTATCGAGTGCTCGGAGAGCTGGGCCGAGGTGGGATGGCCGTCGTGTATCGCGGCCTCCACGAGATGATTCAGCGCGAGGTCGCCATCAAGGAACTGCTGCCGGAGGGCAAGCGAGACAGGGAAACCTTGTCTCGGTTCCGCCGGGAGTCGCTCGCGCTCGCCGCCTTCCGTCACCAGAACATCGTCACCCTCTACGATTTGGTGGAGAAGAACGACAGCATGTTCATGGTGATGGAGCTGGTGGACGGGCCCACCCTCCACACGCTCATCAAGGAAGGGCCGCTGCCGCCGGACGTCACGGGCGTCATCGCCGCGCGCATCGCCAGCGCGCTGGACCACGCGCACTTCCGCCACATCATCCACCGCGACTTGAAGCCCGCCAACGTCATGCTCACCAAGTCCGGTGACGTGAAGCTGATGGACTTCGGCATCGCCAAGGACGTGGGGCTGGAGGCGCTCACCCAGGCGGGCATGGCGGTGGGCACGCCCTCGTACATGTCCCCGGAGCAGGTGACGGGCGCGCCGCTGGATGGCCGCACCGACATCTTCTCGCTCGGCGTGCTGCTCTATGAGGCCCTCTCCGGCGCCCGGCCCTTCCACGGCAAGACGGCGGGCGAGGTCTTCGCGAAGATTCGCGACGGCAAGTACACGCCGCTCAACAAGGTGGCGCCCAACGTGCCCATGCCCCTGGTGCGCATCATCCAGCGCGCCATGGAGGTGAAGCCGGAGGACCGCTTCCCGGACGCCGCCGCCATGCGCCGCGAGCTGGACGTCTTCCTCGCCCAGGAAGTCCAGGTGTCGCATGCGGGGCTCCTGGTCGCCTTCCTGCGCCACCGCCAGAAGCTGACGGAGACCGAGGCGCAGCAGTTGTTGCGGCCCCAGGAGCTGGACGCGGCGGTGGAGGTCTTCGACACCTCGCGCTCGCGCTCCGGCGGCGCCTTCAAGTGGGCGCTCGTCGCGCTCATCCTCGCCTCGGCGGCGGGGACCGGCCTCTACTTCACCCAGGCGCAGTGGGCGCCGCTCGTTCAGCAACTCACCCGCTGAGGCGGGAGGAGGCAGTCCATGGGACGCATCGTGACTTTCGTGCTGGGTATTGGCGTTCTCGCCGCGGCGGCCTGGTACGTCCTCAACCGCCCGGCGCGCACGGACCCTGAAGCGGCCGCCGCGCGCAAGCTGGAGAACGTGCACAAGGCCGCCGACCGCATCGAGACGGACCTGAACAAGAACGCCGACGCCATCTTCGACAAGGTGGAGTGAGTCGCGAGAGCGCCGTGCGAGCGGCGCTCCCTCCTCCATCCGGCTACTTCTTCTCGTGCGTGACGGTGACGATGGTGCCGATGCCGCCGCGCACGAACCAGTCACCTACCAGCGTCAGCTTGCGCGGCTGGATGGCCTTGATGATGTCGTCGGCGATGGTGTTGGTGACCTTCTCGTGGAAGGCCCCCTCGTTCCGGTACGCCCACATGTAGAGCTTCAGGCTCTTCAGCTCGATGCAGAGCTGGTCGGGGACGTACGTAATCTTGAACCGGGCGAAGTCCGGCTGCCCGGTGAGCGGGCACAGACACGTGAACTCCGGGCAGTCGAACGCGATTTCGTAATCGCGCTCGGGCGCCGGGTTGGGGAAGGTCTGGAGTTCCTTGGTCGGCTGCGAAGGCATGGCGGTGTCGTCTACCACACCATCGCTACGTGTCATCCACGACGTGGGCCCCAGCCCTCCAGGCTGCCCCTGGAGGGTTCTGTCGGCCCCTCAACGCGGCGGTCGTCCACCAGCGGGGAATGCGGGGGGCGGGCCGGTTGCGCGCTCGGAGCGGGGTTCATAATCCCGAGCAGGCCCCCCGCCACCTCCCGAGCACATGACGCTTCCCCTCGACGCCGAAGAAGCCTTCTCGTGTCTCCCTCAAGCCCTGGTGCGCGTTGGACCCGATTTATGCGTCCAGTGGTGTGAGGACGGCTTCGCCCGCAAGACGGGAATGACCCTGCGCCCAGGCACCAGCCTCCTGGACGCGCTCGAGCGGGGGAGGAGCCTGGATGCCGTGGAGCTCGCCATCCGCGAGGGTCGCCCGCACACGGGCCATGTCATCACCCGCGCGCTGCACCAGGTGCGAGTGCAGGTGAAGCCGGGCAGGGAGGCGGAGTCCCCTGGCGCCTGGCTGGTGGTGGAGCCCTCCGGGGTGGATGACGAGGGCGCCTTCTCGCTGGCGGTGCGCGAGATTGCCCGGGCCGTGGGTGAGACGCTGGAGGTGGACACCGTCTGCGCGGCGGCCGTCGTGGCGCTGGTGCGCTGCGCCCAGGTGCGGCGCGCGGAGGTCTATCTGTGCGAGGAGGACGGCTCGGAGCTGCGGCGCTCGGCGGTGTCGGACCTGGCGGGGACGGAGTCTCCCGAGGACACATTCGACCCCGAGGACGACCCGTTCCGACAGGCCATGGCCTTGCGTCAGGCGCAGCTGGGCATCCAGCGGGGGTATGGGGATTCGCTGGGCTCCATCTTCGCGGCAGTGCCGCTGTGCGCGCCGCGCCGGACGGTGGGGCTGTTGCTGCTCTACAAGGAGCAGGGCACGTCCTTCTCCGCCCGGGAGCTGGAGCTGTGGACGGCGGCGGCCAACCAGCTCGCGGTGGCGGTGGAGAACGCGCGCCTCCTGCGCGAGGCGAAGGCGGCGCTCCAGGTGCGCGAGGAGTTCATGTCCATCGCGAGCCACGAGCTGAAGACGCCGCTCACCCCGCTGAAGCTGGGCCTGTACACCATGGAGAAGCGGCTCACCGCGGGGCAGCCGCTGGAGCTGTCCACGGTGCTGAAGTCCAAGCGGCAGGTGGACCGGCTGGCGGGGCTGGTGGATGACCTGCTGGACGCCTCGCGGCTGGACGTCGGGAAGCTGGCGTTGGACCTGGCGCCGCTGGAGGTGGGGCAGCTGGTGGCGGAGGTGGTGGACCACTTCCGCGCGGCTTTCGACAGGCCCTTCGCGGTGGAGGTCCCCCGAGAGCGCGTCTGGGTGCGAGGGGACCGCGACAGGCTGGAGCAGGTGCTGGTGAACCTGCTGGAGAACGCGCACAAGTACAGCCCGCCGGGCGAGCCCATCACCGTGTGCGTGGAGCGGCTCGCGGGGGAGGCGCGCATCCACGTGAGGGACCATGGCATCGGAATCCCCGGCGCGGACCAGTCCCAGGTGTTCCAGCGCTTCTACCGGGCGCGCAACGTGTCGCACCGCAACTTCGGAGGCCTGGGGCTGGGGCTGTTCATCAGCCACTCCATCGCGAGGCTGCACGGGGGCTCGCTGTCGCTGGCGAGCGCGGAGGGCCATGGCAGCACCTTCACGATGAGCCTGCCGCGCATGCCGTCGCACGAGGTGAAGCGGCTGCCCCGGCGGGTGTTGCTGCTCGACGAGGACTCCGCGCAGGAGGCCCTGGCCGAGCGCGTGTTGTGCGCGGAGGGGTTCGAGGTGCTCACGACGCGGGACGGCGCGGAGGCGTTGCGGCGGGCCACGCACCTGCCGGTGGACCTCATCGTGCTGTCCACCTCCGTCACGCATGGGAAGGCGGGGCTGTTCCTGGAGACCTTCGCCACGCTGCCGCGCGCGCGGCCGGTGCCCATCCTCCTGGCTGGCGATGCGCGGCCTTGGTGGGCGCAGGAGGAGACGTCCCTGTGCACGCGGCCGTACGTCGCCGATGAGCTGGTGGCGCGCGTGCGCAACGTCCTCACGCAGGAGCGGCGCAGGCCTTTCGGGGGGACGCCCGCCGTGGGCGAGCCGCCGCCGCTCGTGGGCTTCGGCCCCAGAATCTAGGCGCGCGCGGCGAAGAGGCCCTCAGCTCGCGGGCGTGAGGACCCGGTAGTCCACGGGGGTGATTCCCAGGCGCGACAGGGTCTCCCGGGCACGAGGGTTCTGGAAGGTGGCCAGCTCCACCTCGCGCTGCGCGCCGTAGCCGCTCTTCACCGTCTCCGGCCGGTAGCCCGGGTGGCACATCAACTCGATGATGCCCTCGGAGGGCAGCGACACCAGCTCCGCCTCCAGTCGCTCCAGCGTCCAGTACGCATCCGAGCCCGTGTCGCCCAGGAAATGGGTGTTGGTGGGGATGCCCTGCGCCTTGAGTGCGTGGCGCATGATGGAGTCGATGGAGCGCACCGGCAGCTTCATCTCTCGCGCGACACGGGACAGTCCCTCCAGCACGGTGGGCTGCAGGTGCAGGTGCATGTGAACGTCCACATGCGTCGCGGGACGTCCCGTCAGCGCCGTGAAGCGCTCGAGCTGCGCGCGGGTCTCCGCCTCCACGACTTCGGCGGGCATGCTGGCGGCGCGCGACTCCACGAAGTTCCCATTGGCCCCGAGCAGCTCGCGCGGGAAGTCGCTCCACACCGGAGTGCCCCGGGCCAGGTTCAGGTGCAGTCCCAGCGACAGGCCCTCGGCTTCGTGGGCGGAGGCCTCGGAGAACGGGGTGTTCACCAGGAGGGAGGCCGACGAGACGATGCCGTCGCGCATGGCCTGGAGGATGCCTCGGGTGACGGCGGGGTCATACCCCAGGTCGTCGGCGTTGATGATGAGGGCGCGTGTGCTCACGAAGAACTCTCCTGCGCTTCAGGGCCGAGGCCGGGTTTGGAAGAAGCGCCAGGCCTCGAGCGTGGCGTTCAGGTCCTGCGTGGGGTTGCCCGCGCTGACCGGACTGCCAGGCCAGGTGTGTCCGCCGCCCCGCACGGTGCAGAGCGACGCGGTGGCGTTCTCCGGAGAACATCCGGTGAAGGCGCTACAAGTGCTGTCCCCCTGGCGGTACGTCTCCACCACCGCGCCGCCGCAGCCATTGCGCTCCGCCTGGCTCCGGACGGAGTCCTCGGCCGAAGGGTAGGCGCGGCCGAAGGGGATGTTGTTGCCGCCCTCGTAGAGGATGACGGTGTCCGCCGTGCCATGGATATGCAGCACGGGCACCGGGCGGGAGGGGCGGCACCCATTCAGGGGCGACATTCCGGAGACGGGCGCCACGGCGGCGAAGCGCCCCGCGCGCTCACAGGCCAGCCGGTAGGAGAAGAAGCCGCCGTTGGAGAAGCCCGTGGCGAAGGTGCGGCGCGGGTCCACGCACACGCGGGTGTCCAGGTCCGCCAGGAGCGCGTCCACGAAGCCCACGTCGTCGATGTTGGACAGCTGGGACGTCCCGCAGCACGCCCCCGCGTTCCAGCCCCGGGTGTTGTCTCGCGGGGGAGAGGTGCCGCCGGAAATCTCCTGGGCGCTCAGCCCGCGCGGGTACACGACGAGGAAGCCCTCCGTGTCCGCGAGCGTCGACAGGCCCGTCTGGACCTCCAACTGCTCGGGGTTCGAGCCAAAGCCATGGAAGGCCACCACGATGGGCGTGGGCCGCGTGGCGTCGTAGCCGGGGGGCACGTGGACGCGGTAGGTCCGCGCCCGTCCGGCGTGGCTCACTGTCCATTCGTGGGTGCCGGGCCCTTCTGAGAGTCCGGTGCAGGACGCGCGCTCCGGGACGGAGGGCTCCTCGTTGGAGGGCTCGGGGCCGGTGTCGCCCGGGTCTTCCGGGCGCGAGGCAAGGGAGGATGAACAGCCGAGCGCCCCCAGGATGAGGGCGACGAGCACGAGGCGCATGGGCGGGAAGCTAATTCCCCGCCTTGCACTCTGCCGCGAGGACGTTCGCCCGTTCGGGGAATCGTTCCTCCAGCGTACGCTTCACCTCGGCGACGGCCGTCTCATTGCCACCATGGGCATGGAGCTGGCATCGCGCCGCCAGGGCCCGAGGGTCCTCCGGGGCCAGCCTGTCCGCCTCCCGATAGGCGCGCTCGGCGCCCGTGCTGTCGCCCTGACGGAAGAGGACGGCCCCCAGGTAGTAGTGGGCCACGGCCAGCTTGCCGTCCTTGCGCAGCGCGCGCTTGAGCAGCGCGGCGGCCTCGTCCACGCGCTCCTGCCGGAAGCGCACGAAGCCGAGCTCCGCCAGGCTGGCCGCGTCGTCATGCTCCCGCGTCCAGGCGGACAGCACCGAGGCGGCCTCGTCCAGCCGGCCATTCTGCGACAGCATCCGCCCGTAGCGAGGCGCCACCCGCGCCACGCCCGGCTTCTGGGCGTACGCCTTCGCCAGCGCCGCCACCGCGCCGGGCAGGTCGCCCTGGCGCTCGCGCAGGTCCGCCAGCATCAGCGAGGGGCGCAGGTCCTTGGGCGCCAGCGTGAGGGCCTCGTCCAACGCGCGCTCGGCCCGCTTGCCCCGGTTCAGCTCCGTCGCCGCCCGGGCCGCGAGCAGGTGCGCCTCCACGTCCTTCGGAAAGCGCGCGACGTAGGCCTCCGCCAGCTCCAGCGCCTTGAAGTGTGCGCCCGCGGTCAGCAGCACCGTCCCCGCCTGGGCCAGCTCCTCGGCGGTGGCGCGAGTGTCCTCGCCCAGGCCGGAGAGCAGCGAAACCTTCGCGGTGGGCGCGTCGGCGGCCTGTGCCTTCGCCAGCCGCTCCGTCGGAGACGACTCCGTGCGCGTCAGGTACCACGTGCCTCCGGCGCCGAGCGCCGCGAGTCCGAGCACTCCGCCCAGCACGAGGCCCCACCGCGAGCGGCGTCGAGGGCCGCCCTGGGTGATGCCGGAGTCGTTGCGCGTGGGCGGCGTCGAGTCCGTCGGGTTGCGCGCGGGAGGCGTCGAGTCCGTCGGGGAGCCAGGGCGAGACGGCGGCACCACGCCCGGAGAGCTGGCGCGGAAGCCAGTGACGGTGGCGGCCTCGGTGGAGCCCGGGGACGTGGGCGTGGGCGGGCGCACGGAGTCCGGGGGCTCGCCGCCGTGGAGGGTGGCGCCCACGTCGGGCAGGAAGACCTTGGGCCACGCGGCCGGCACCGTCATGGCGTTGTGGGGCGCGGCGTTGGGGTCGAAGGCGCGAGGAATCGGCGGCGTGCCGCCATGGGACGGGTCGGCCATCCGCGCGCGGCGCAGGGCCTGTCGCTTCGGGTCCCGGTCCGGCGGGAAGAGGGTGTCCACGTACGCGGCCACCTGCTCTCCGGTGGCGACCTCGGCCTGGCCTCCAATGGCCTCGATGGCGTCGATGAAGGACTCGAGGCTGTCGAAGCGCGCGGCCGGGTCTCTCTGGAGCGCGGTGAGGCACACCAATTCCAGCGCGGCGGGCACGGACGGGTCGAACGCGGTGGGAGGCCGGGCGCGCCCCTCCGCGATGCGGCCCAGCACCTCCTCGGCCGTCATGCCGGTGAAGGGCCTGCGGCCACAGAGTTGCTCGTACAACATGACGCCCGCGGCGAAGAGGTCCGCGCGGTGGTCCACCGGCTTGCCGGCGATCATCTCCGGCGACATGTAGAAGAACTTGCCCTTGAGGACGCCGGGCTCCGTGCCCGCACCGAGCGCGTCCGCCTTGGCGATGCCGAAGTCGATGACCTTCACCGCGCCATTCACACCCACATGGATGTTGTCCGGGGTGAAGTCGCGGTGGACGATGCGCAGCGGCCGCCCCGCTTCGTCCACGGCGCGGTGGGCCGCGTCCAGGCCCCGGCAGGCCTCCACCAGCACGCGCAGGGTGATGCCCAGCGGCACGCGCTGGCCCCGCTCCGCGGCCTCCTGGCGCAGCTCCGCGAAGGAGCGGCCCTCCAGCAATTCCATCGCGATGAAGGGCTCGGTGCCCTCCATGCCCAATTCGAGGATGGAGACGACGTTGGGGTGGCGCACCTGCGCGGTGATGCGCGCCTCGTTGAGGAACATCTGCACCACGCGCCGGTCCGAGGCCAGGTGCGGCATCAGCCGCTTCACCGCCACCGCGGGCCCGCGCGCGCCGTCATCCTCGAAGCGGCGCCCCAGGTACACCTCGGCCATGCCGCCCGTCGCGATACGCGCGGACAGCCGATAGCGACCGACCCAATAGGTGTTCGGACCCGACTCCAAGATGGCGCCAGTCTATGTGCAGAGCCGCCCCGCGTCCCCCCTCAGAAGTTCGAGGGGGAAAGCCTGCCCGTCTCCGTCCCGAACTCGGCCGCCCGGCGCATGCGCCACCGTGGCTCGCGGGCCCGGGCCAGGTGTGGGTTTCCACCACGGCCGCCGCATCACCCGCGTCATCGAGGAGGCCCACGGTGGTGGCGTGGGGGTGCCCGCATGGAAGGCGTGGAGGGGCCCTGACGTGGTGGTGGCGGTGAGGTGCTCCGGGGTGGGTTCGACCCCGTGACGCTCCGGGGCCCCGCTGCGCACCGACACGTCGCGCGGGGTGCGGTGGGCCTTACGCGGGGTGTGGGCGTGCCATCTGCTGGCTCGCGCGATGGGTCGGGTGGAGTGCTAACCTCGCGCCGCGCTGACCCGCCACGCGCTTCGTTCTTCGTTCTTCGTTCCTCGGAGGGATGTTGGGCACCGTCCTCAAGGGTGGTTACGTCGTCGAGCTGGAGCCCGCGGTGGTGGAACGCGTGGACTTGCGCGTCGAGGGAGAGCGCATCGTGGCGCGCGGGCCGGACCTGACGCCCGAGGCCGACGACGAGGTGGTGGCCCTCTCCGGCAAGCTCGTCTTCCCGGGGCTGGTCAGCGCGCACCACCGGCTGCACGCCGTCCTGGGTCGAGGCATGCCGAACACGGCGATGGAGACCTACCAGGACATCCTGGAGAAGGTGCTCTGGCCCTACGAGGACGCGCTGGACTTGGACGCCGTCCAGGTGGCGGGGTGCGCGGGCGGCCTGGAGGCGCTCCAGTGCGGCACGACGACGGTGTGCACCCTGCACTCCTCGCCCAAGGCGGTGTCGGGCTCGCTGGTGCGGCTGGCGCGAGGTCTCCACGAGGTGGGGGTGCGCGGCGTGCTCGCCTACGCGGTGTCGGACCGCAGCGGAGCGGTGGGGCGAGAGGAGGGGCTGGAAGAGACGGTGGGCTTCGCGCAGAAGGCGAAGGGGAGATTCCGGGGCCAGGTGGGCGCGGGGCCTTGTTTCACGCTGGGGCAGGACGCGCTCCAGGGGCTCGCCGAGGCGCTGAAGGCGGCGAACACCGGCCTGCACCTGCCGCTCGCGGAGGACCCGCTGGACGAGCGGCTGTCGAACGAGCGGCATGGGGCCTCGCCGGTGCCACGGCTCCTGGACGCGGGGCTGTTGTCGCCTCGGAGCCAGCTGGCGCACGTGGGGCACCTGGCGTGGGCGGACCTGGCGCAGGTGATTGCGACGGGAGCGTGGATTGTCCACACGCCGCGCGCCAACCAGGGGTTGGAGGTGGGGTATGCGCCGGCGCTGAAGTTCGGCGCGCGCGCGACGCTGGGCGCGGACGGCGTGTCGGCGGACCTGTTCGCGGAGGCGCAGGCGGCGTATCTGCGCTCGCGCGAGGCGGGGCAGCCCATCGACGTGCTGCGCTACCTGGCGAACGGGCATCGGTTGGTGTCGCAGCACTTCGGAGTGCCGCTGGGGCCGATGCGGGAAGGGGCGCTGGCGGACCTGTTGGTGCTCGACTACCTGCCGGCCACGCCGCTGACGGCGGAGAACCTGGCGTGGCACGTGGTGTTCGGCCTGGGCAGCCGGCACGTGGAGGCGGTGATGGTGGATGGGGTGTGGCGCATGTGGGCGCGCCGCCCGTTGTCCGTGAACCCCTCCGTGGTGGCCGAGCAGGCGCGCGAGGCCGCGTCGGCCGTGTGGGCGCGCATGGCCGAGTCGAAGTAGCGAGGGCGTCGCTTGCCTGGGAGGGGCGGGTCCGCTCAAATCCCCGGCATGCTCGCTCCCGTACTGCTCGCAGGGCTTCTGGTCGCCGCCATCCCCAACGTGGGCGACACCGCCCCGGACTTCACCGTGAAGGACACGGACGGCAAGGTCTACATCCTGTCGGAGCTGGTGAAGCAGGGGCCCGTCATCGTCGCCTTCTTCCCCAAGGCCTTCACGGGAGGGTGCACGAAGGAACTCAAGGCGTACACGGCCCGGCACTCGGACATCGAGAAGTTGCAGGGGCGCGTGCTGGCCTTCAGCACGGACGACGCGGAGACGCTCAAGCGCTTCAAGGCCGAGCTGAAGGCGCCGTTCCCCTTCATCCCGGACCCGGACGGCAAGGTCGTCGAGGCGTACGACGTGAAGATGCCGCTGGTGACGGTGTCCAAGCGCTACACCTTCGTCGTCGGCGAGGGGCGCAAGGTCCTCAAGGTGGACTCCGGCGGTGACGCCATCGACCCGGCGGGCGCCATCACCTCGTGCTCGCAGGGCAAGCCCGCGACGCCGCCCGCCACGAAGGAGCCGTCGCCGGCTCCCGAGGCGAAGCCGTAGCGCGCACCCGGCTATCGCGTCGTGGGCGGTCCAAGGCGAAGGGGTGGCAGTCCCCGGTTGTCGAAGAGCTGGGCCGGGGAGTCCTCCACGTAGCTGTCCTCGAACTGGCCGCCGGTGTACTCGCGGATGACCTTCCTCCAGAACGAGGTGGCCGCGTGGTTGGCGGGCAATTGGGACACCTCCCACAGGCCCCGGAAGCGGTCGAACACGGCCATGGCCGCGCGCCGTCCCAGGCCGTAGCCCCGCTCGCCGCGCAGGATGAAGAACTCACTCATCCGGAAGTCGCGCCCGGGAGTCATGTACGGGAAGGGAGCCTGCGCCACGAAGGCGAAGCCCACCGTGCGGCCCTCCCAGCGCAGCAGCAGCGGGTGGACCTCGTCCGAGGCCGCGAGCCACGTGGGCAGGAAGTTGGGCACCCACTGCCCTTGTGGGTCCAGGCGGTACTCCACCCCGAACTCGCTCAAGTCGTGCAGGTAGAGCGGGTACAGGTTTCGCAGCAGCGGGTGCTCGGCTGGACTCGCACGGAGTAGCTCCACGGACGCCTCCGGGCGCCCAGCATGTCCCATCCCATGCGCCGCGAACAGGAAGAGCCTCCCTCGTAAAAAGGGGGGTATCCCGGACCCCAGGCCCCGCACATCAGTGCGTCACCTCGGTGGCGCTGACGGGGCTGTCGCCGCGCGCATGGGCCTTGGCGTGCTGGGCGAAGAGGAAGCGCCTCACCGCGGCGCGCGTCAGCAGGCCCCGGGTGGCGATGCCCCCGGGAGCGGCGACGGGCAGGGAGTCCACGTCCTCCTGGTCCATGATGCGCAGCGCCTGGGCCAGGTCGGCATTGGGCGCCAGGAGCGGCAGCTTGCGCGCCAGGTCGCTGGCCACCAGCAGCGGGTACATGGCCTCGTCGCGCCACACCTCGCGCAGCTGCTCCACCTGGACGATGCCGTAGACCTCGCCGTGGGTGTCCAGCACCGGCAGCGCGCCCGTCTCGGAGGTGAGCAGCAGGTCCGCCAGGGGCCGCATCGGCAGGCCCGCGGGCACGGGCGCCACGTGCTCCATCAGCGCTTGCACGGGCGTGCTCTCCAGCAGGTCCGTGTCGCTGGGGGCCTTGGGCGCGTTGCGCTCGATGAGGTAGTGGCACAGCGCGGAGGCGATGGTGCACGTCACCATCAGCGGGAGGATGATGTCGTGGTTCCCGCTCAGCTCGTACATCATCATCATCCCGGTGAGCGGACCCCGGTTGAGCGCCGCCACCGCGCCGCCCATGCCCACCAGCGCATACGCCCCGCTGGGGCCGGTGCTGGCCGGGAAGAAGTAGTGCACCAGCGTGCCGAACGCTCCACCCGCCATGGCCCCGATGACGGCCGCGGGGAAGAACGTCCCGCCCGAGCCCCCCGAGCCGATGGTGATGGCCGTCGCCACCAGCTTCAACACGCAGGCGGTGACGAGGAAGAAGAAGGGCAGTTTTCCCACCGCCGCCAGGTTGATGAAGTCGTGCCCGCTGCCCCACACCGTGGGGCTGACGAAGGCCATCAGCCCCGCGCACAGTCCGCCCAGGCCCGCGCGGAACGGCAGCGACTTGCGGCCCAGCCACGGCGACAGCGTCCCGCCCATGCGCCCCTGGAAGAAGTGCTCCACCCCGTGCAGCATCTTCACGAAGGTGAAGGCCAGCAGGCCACAGCCGATGCCCAGCACCGCGTACGCCAGGACTTCCGATCCGCTCACCAGCTCGTACGGCACGCTGCGCAGCATGGGCGCCTCGCCCAGCACACCCTGGCTCACCAGCGTGCCCGCCACGCTGGCCAGGATGATGGGCGAGAAGACGCGCAGCTCGAACTCGCGGAGGATGATTTCCATCGCGAACACCGCCCCGGCGATGGGGGCGTTGAACGACGCGGAGATGCCCGCGCCCGCGCCGCACGCCAGGAGGATGGACAGCTCCCTGCGGCTGAAACCGAGCACCCGGCCCACGCTGGAGGCGAACGCCGCGCCGCCATAGACGATGGGGCCCTCACGGCCCGCCGAACCGCCGCTGCCGATGGTGATGGCGGACGCCACCAGCTTCAACAGGCCCCGGTCCGCGGGCACCACGTTGGCGCCACTCTTCACCGCTCGGACGACCTCGGGGACGCCATGGCCATGCGTCTCCGGCCTGTCCCGGAGCAGCCGTCCCACCGCCACGCCGCCCAGGGTGGGGGCCAGCAGCATCAGCCACCAGGGCAGGAGCGGAATCGCCTCCGCCAGGGCGTGGGGGTGACCGAAGACGCTGTTGAGCGCGGCCAGCGCCACCAGCGGGTAGTAGAGCGACAGCGCGCCCAGCGTCAGCAGCGCCAGCAGGCGCAACCGTCGCTTCACCTCGTCCCGAGGACCTCCGGGCTCGATGACCCGCGCCAGCAGCAGCGCGCCGAGCGCCAGCGGCGCCCCGACGATGGCGTACTCCAGATGCCACCGCGCCGAGCCGAACGCGTCCATCAACGTCAGCAACTGGCTGCGGCGCAGCGTGTGCGCCAGCTCCGCCGCGCCGAACGTCAGCCCGCTCACCAGGCCAATCAGGTTGGAGAAGATGCCCGCGGCCAGGCCGCTGTAGAGCCCCACCACCGCGCCCGCCACGGGCAGCACCGACGGACCGGGCAGTCGCAGGCGGTTGGAGGCTTGAAGCGCCGCGTGCGTGAATCGGCTCAAGTGCTCCCGAGCGCGGACCCACACCGCGCGCTGGGGCATCACCCCAGGGGGAGGTTCATCGACATTCATTGGTCCTCCCACTAACCCATCCCGAACGGGGAAGCTTCAACGTTCGAGAGCGGCCTGTCGGGCCGGTGGCACTCCTCGCGGCCACACGGCGCGAGGGGGCGAGCGGGAGGGCGGCGGGTGGCCTGTCTTCAGGGGGCGTAGCTGCGCGTGGGCAGCAGCGAGCGCAGCAGCACGGCGATTCCCGCGAGCCCCAGCCAGGGCAGCACATGGCCCCAGAGCAGGTGGGCCGCCGTCCCGTCGGGGCAATGCACGTGGAGGACAAGCAGGCTGACCGAGCCGGCGGACAGCCCGGCAGCCAGCGCTCGCGCGGGGTGGTAGGCGGAGCGGCTCAGCAGCACCAGCGTGACGGCCAGCGGCACCACCGTCACCGCCAGCTCCGTGCCCGCGCAGCCGAGGACGCCGGCCAGCAAGGCCCGGCCCTGCTGTCCGGACCCGGTGAGCACCACGGTGACGCCCAGGGCTCCCGCGAAGGCGAGGACTCCCGCCCAGGGCACCACCCGACGGCGGGGCGACAGCGCGACAAAGGCGCCCGCGCCGAGCAGCGCGAGGATGACGACTCCCACGCCCACCACCAGTCCCGGCGGGGACGCGTTGCCCACCCATCCGCCTCGGCGGCTCAGCAGGGTCAGCCCCACGCCCACCATCGCCGCGTGGACGCCCACCAGCAGCACCAGCCCGTACCACCAGGGACGCGCCATCGGCTGCTTCGCCAGGGTCTCCAGGGCGAAGCGTCGCGCGGTGTCGTGGCCGGGCAGCGTCTGCTCGTCATCCTCGGTGGACGCGAAGGCCGTGGGGAGCGTCGACGCCGCGGCGTGACTCGGACCGCCGAGGAGGTCGAAGCCGCCCGTCACCACCTGGCAGTCCTCACAGGACGCCACGTGCTTCGTCAGCTCCGGGGGCAGGGCGTCGCCCAGACAGTCCATCACCCGTGAACACTCCGGGGTCATTCCAAGGTCTCCGTGCGCAGGGGGGCGAGCAGCTCGCGCAGTCGCTCATAGCCTCGATGGGCCCGGACCTTCACCGCGCTCTCGGTGAGGCCCAGGGTGTCGGCGATTTCGGCGAAGCCCATGCCCTCGAAGCGGTGCAGGAGGATGGGGATGCGCTGGCCCTCGGGGAGCATGTCGAGCGCCTGTCGCACCGCGCGCTCCAGCCCCACGTCTCGGGGAGCGGGGCTCTCGTCGGCGATGCCCGTGGGCAGCTCCCCCTCGGCCGTCAGCTCCTCGGTGCGACGGCCCCGGCGCTGGGAGTCGCGCGCGGCATTGGTGGCGATGGCATACAGCCACGGCTTGAAGCGGGAGCCCGCCTGGAAGCGCCCTCGCGAGCGGACCAGGGACATGAAGGTGAGCTGCACCAGGTCCTCGGCGGTGGACGCGCTGCCCGTCAGGCGGGTGAGGTATCCGCGCACCTGTCGGGAGTGACGCTGGAAGAGCGCGTCGAACGCCGGAGCCTGCCCTTCACAAAACCGCGCCATCAGCACCTCGTCTGACTCGGGTGCGACGGAAGCGCGCACCGAATCGTCTCCGGTACGCACGGGCGCGGAGGCTGGTTTCATCGACGGAGGCGGTGACACGCGCGCGGCACTCTAGCCGGTTGCATGAGACCCAGGGTGGGTGTGCCTCGGCCCCGCCATCGTCACTGCTTGAGCATGGGCTGCGGTGTGGGTGCGGAGGAGGGAAGGTGATCCGCCGCGGCGGCCAGCGCCTCGCGAACCTTGCCCTCGGCGGCCGTCCTGGCGGCGACCAATTGCGCGCGCGCGCCTCCCGCGCCGAAGAAGCGGGTGGGCGTGGCCAGCGCCGCGCGGTCCTCCGCCGAGTACTTCCGGTACGCGTACCTGACCGAGTCGGAGGGCAGCCGCAGGCCCTCCACGACCTTGAACCAGGAGAGGACCTTCAACGAGTAGAAGCTCAGGTCCACCTCCCACCAGAACCAGCCCTGGTTGGCGGTGTTCTGGTGGTAGTGGTGGTTGTTGTGCCAGCCCTCGCCGAGGGTGATGAGCGCCAGCAGCCAGTTGTTGCGGCTGGTGTCCGTCGTCTTGTAGCGGCGCTTGCCGAAGATGTGGCTCAGGGAGTTGATGGTGAACGTCCCGTGCCACAAGAGGGTGGTGCTGACGAAGAAGCCCCACACCAGCATGGAGAAGCCGCCGATGAAGTAGAGCGCCACCGCCAGCAGGACGGGCGGCACCAGGTGGAAGCGGTTGAGCCACACCAGCTCCGGGAAGCGCGCGAAGTCCTTGATGCCCTCCATGCGCGTGGGCCCGTACTTGTCACACAGAATCCAGCCCACGTGGCTGAACCAGAAGCCCTTCTGCACCGGCGAGTGGATGTCGTCCGCCTGGTCCGACGTCCGGTGGTGGTGGCGATGGTTGGCCGCCCACCACAGCACGCCCTTCTGCGTCGACAGGGTGCCCACCAGCGCGAGGATGAACTGGAAGACGCGCCCCGTCTTGAAGGCCCGGTGGGAGAAGTAGCGGTGGAAGCCCACCGTGATTCCCCACATGCGCAGGATGTACAGCCCCACACAGACCGCCACGTCCACTGGCTTCGCCCCGACAGAGAAGGCGAAGAGGCACATGATGTGGACGGCGAAGAAGGGGATGGACGACAGCCAGTTCAGGCGCTCGTTGTCCGAGGGCAGGGCGGGAGCAGGAGAGGAAGTCTGCAAGGGAGCCTCTTGAGCTGGAGCAGGAGCGCGCCCGAAGGTGCGCAGCCTCGTCCCGCATCAACACCCCCTCCTGTCATCGCTCTGTCAGGAGGCGGCGGATTGCCGCAGCTCCGTCAACCACTCCTCGAAAGCGGGGTGGCCGTGCAGGGGCGCCAGGTCCGCGTCCGAGGCGGCATAGGCCCCGTCCTTGAATCCCAGCTCGCTGGCCCGGCGCAGCAGGCGCACCGCGTCGGGCACGTTGCGCGCCTTGGCATAAGCGCATGCGGCGTCGTAGGCGATGCTGGCGCTCGGGGCGTGCTCCAGCGCGGCCTCGCCCATCGCGGCGGCCTCCGAATAGACGCCTCGGATGAAGAGCACCCGCTCCGCGCAGCTGAACGCCGCGGCGGCTTCCACGCCGGGCAGCTTCAGGGCCTCCGGCGTCCGGCCCAGGCGGATCAACGTCCCGGCGTACTCGTGCATCACCGTGCGGTCCGAGGACGTCTGCCAGGCCTGCTTCCACCAATCCAGCGCGCGCGCGTCGTCACCGACGAGGGAGAAGGACGCGGCCACCGCATGCGGCTCCACCTGGAGCCCCTGCACCTGGGAGAAGTGGTCCAGCGCCTGCCGGCCCTGGCCTTCCTTCAGCGCCACCCAGCCGAGCAGGTGGTGGGCGTGGCTGGCCAGCTCGGGGGTGAGGCCGTCGCCGCCCTCCAGCACCGCGGCGCCCAGCCGGCGTGCGTCATCCAGGCGGCCCGCATCCAGCGCGATTTTCGCCTCGCGAAGCTTCCCCGCCACGGGGCTGTCCAGCGAGCCCGCGGCACCGACGCGCGGGGCGTTGCCGCCGGAGCTCAGGGCCTCCGCCACGGTGCGGAACGCCTGGACGCCGTACATGGCGAAGAAGATGGCGGGGAAGAGCCACCCGATGTTCAGGCTGTAGACGACCACGGCCACGCACACCAGCAGCGCCAGGCCCTGGGACGCGAGCAGTCCCCGCCGGGGGCCGAGCACCCGGGTGGCCAGCGTGGAGACCAGCCGCCCGCCGTCCAGCGGCAGCACGGGCAGCAGGTTGAAGATGGCCCAGATGAAGTTGGCGCCGGCGAAGGTGCGCAGGAAGAAGTCCAGCGCGGGGGAGTGCCCGTTGAAGACCAGGTAGCCCACCAGGCTCACCACGCCGAGCAGCAGCCCGAAGAGGGGCCCCGCCACGGTGATGACCAAATCCCTCTTCCATGGAAGCGGGCCGGGCATGTCGGTGGGCAGGGTGTGCCCGCCCAGCCAGACGAGCGCGATGCTCGGGTGGTAGCCGAAGAGGCGGCTGGCCAGGGCGTGGCCCAGCTCGTGGACCAGCACGGACACGAAGACAATGAGCATCCACGACAGGACGAACACCACCATGGCACTGGCCTGGCCCAGGGCGGGCGCCTCGGACACCTGGCGGAAGGGCCAGCCATCCTGCGAGGCGCGGACCGAGCTGTAGGCGAGCACGGCGGAGACCAGCAGGTGGCTGGGGTGGACGTCGACGGGAATGCTCCCGAGGCGAAAGCGGAACATGGGCACGGACCTTAACCGTTGAGGCGCGGATGCGCAGTCCGTAGCGCACATCCCGCAACCGCTTCCTCTTCATTTCGGTAGGTTCCCAGAAGCCCCATGCTGCGACTCGGCCCTTATTCCCTTCCGAATCCTTTTGTCCTCGCCCCCATGGCCGGGGTGTCCGAGATGCCCTTCCGGGTGCTCGCCTTCCGCATGGGCGCCGCCCTGTGCCCCACCGAGCTCGTCAGCTCCCAGGGGTTGATGCGGGCCAACCAGCGCACCCTCATGTACCTGCGCTTCGACGCGGAGGTGGAGAAGCCCTACTCGCTCCAGCTCTATGGAGGCGACCCGGAGGCCATGGGCCTCGCGGCCGCGGTCGGCAAGTCCCATGGCGCCCAGATGCTGGACATCAACATGGGCTGCCCGGTGAAGAAGGTGACGAAGAACGGGGCGGGCAGCGCGCTCTTGAGCGACCCGGAGCGCGCCGCCGCCATCGTCCGGGCGATGCGCGAGGCCTCGGGCCTGCCCGTCACCTGCAAGATTCGCTCGGGCTGGGACGCCAAGACGCGCAACTACCTCCAGATGGCCGCCGCGCTCCAGGAGGCCGGCTGCGCGGGGCTGGCCATCCACCCTCGCACCCGGGAGCAGGGCTACTCGGGCCAGGCGGACTGGAGCGTCATCACCGACTTGAAGCGCCACTTCCCGGAGCTGCCCCTGTTCGGCAACGGGGATGTGCGCACGCCCGAGGACGCGCGGCGCATGCTGGAGACGACCGGCTGCGACTACGTGATGATTGGCCGCGCGGCCCTGGGCAACCCGTGGATATTTCGCGAGCTCGCGGGCGGGGACGCGCCTTCGCCCGAGGAGCGGTGCGCCCTGGTGCTGGAGCACTTCCACGCGCACCTGGCCTTCGTGGGGGACCCGCTCGGCGCCGTGCGCTCCTTCCGCCGACACCTGGGCTGGTACGCCCATGGCCTCGCGGGCGCCGCCGCCTTCCGTGCGCGCGCCAACACCCTGGATGCACCGGAGGCGGTGGCGGACGCCGTGCGCGCCTTCTTCTCCGCCGCCGACTCGGACCGCTCCGGGGACTCATCCGAGGAGCAGGACGTCGACTACCGCGCGGCGCTCGGTTGACGAGTCCCAGGCCCCACGGGTTCTCACCCGAGGGGCGCGGAAGTTCCTACAGGGACGCACCGGGCGGCACGAGCACGCGGCCGGTGGCGACCGCGCGGAAGTAGTCGCAGGCGGGGGTGGGGCGCCGCTCCAGCGTGTCGAAGTCGACGTGGTAGAGGCCGAAGCGCGGCCCCCAACCCTCCAGCCACTCGAAGTTGTCGAGCAGGCTCCAATAGAGGTAGCCGCGCACGTCCACGCCCTGGGCCCGGGCGGCCAGCACCTGGGAGAGGTGGGAGTGCAGGTAGTGGGGGCGGCGGGCGCCCGCGCGGTCATCGATGCCGTTCTCCGTAATCCACACCGGCTTGCCGTAGCGCTTCACGTCGCGCAGCGTCTGGAGGAAGCCCTCGGGCCAGTCCTCCCAGCCGATGTCCGTGAGGCCCCGGCCCCGGGTGTCGCGGTACTTGAACTCGATGAAGGGCGGGCGCGGCACGAAGCGCAGGTGCGCGCGGCTGTAGTAGTTCACCCCGATGAACTCCACCGAGTCCCGGGCCTCGGGGATGTCGGCGCGGGTGGTGGCCACCCCGGGCATGTTCACCCGGAGCTTCCCGGTGGAGAGCGCCTCGTGGAAGGCGTGGTTGTAGGCGGGCGAGGCCAGCCGCACGAGGGCGCGGTCCAGCGGGTTCCACCAGCGGTCCGGCGCGAAGGCGAGCATGTTCTGGGAGATGCCCAGCTCCACCCGGCCCAGGCGCTCCAGCAGCTCCCGCCTCGCCGCGGCGTGGGAGCGGACCATGTTCTCCAGCGCCCTCATGGTGAGCGCCCCGTCGGCGATGCCCGGGGGGATGGCGCCCTGCAGGTAGCCGCCCAGGAGCAGCACCATCGGCTCGTTGAAGGAGATGACGAGCGCGTCCAGGCCCTCCAGCAACGCGGCGCACCGGCGGGAATAGCGGCGGAAGACCTCCACGCTCTCGGGCGAGTGCCACGGCGTCTCCCGGTGGAACCATGTCGGATGGGTGAAGTGGTGGAGCGTCACCACCGGCCGCAGGCCCTGGGCCTTCATCTTCAGGAGCCGCTCCCGGTACGCCTCCAGCGCGGCCTCGTCGAACCTCCCGCGCTCCGGCTCGATTCGCGCCCACTCGAGGGAGATTCGGAAGGCGGTGGCGCCCACGGCGCGGGCCAGCGCGTAGTCCTCCTCGTAGCGGCGCCAGTGGTCCACCGCTCGCCCGCAACGGGCGTGGGGCTCCTTCAACTTTCCCGCGCGCTCCCACTCGGCCCAGTCGTTCTCGATGCCGCCCTCCACCTGGTACGCGGAGGTCGCGACGCCGAAGGTGAAGTCCGCGGGGAAGGTCATCTCGGAGGTCCTCATCGTGGCCGCGCACCGTAGACGCGACCCTCCATCGCGAAAAGTTCGGAGTGCCGCGAAGGCCAGTGCGCGGCAGCCGACAGTGCGCTCGCGAGGCGCGCGCCGCGAACGGCTCCGTCGCATCCGGAGCCTAGAATTCGGCCTCGCGCGCGTTTTCGCGCGTCGCTTCGGAAGTGTCCTCGAAGCGCCTTTCGCGACCTCCGGCACCGCCCGATGCCGAAAAATCGGCCTCGCCGCGCGATGCAATACATCACCATGCGTTGACACACTGGTGTGTCGCCCGTACCATTCACTTCAAGCACTCACTCCATCAAAAGAAGAGTGCAGGCCCTCGGTTCACTGGGGCCAATTACATGGAGGGTTCTGATGGCCGCTAAGAAGAAGACCGCCGCGAAGAAGAAGACCGCCGCGAAGAAGACGACCACCCGCAAGACGGCTGGCAAGACCGCGAAGAAGGCGGCGGCGAAGAAGACGACTGCTCGTAAGGCCACCAAGAAGGCCCCTGCCCGCAAGCGCGCGAGCAAGGCCAAGACGGCGGCGGCCCCGGCGACCCCGGAGTCCTGAGCAGTAAAGCGTCATTCGCGGACGGTGTTTGACGTCCGGTGAACGGCTCGGCGAAATCCGCCGGGCCGTTTTTCTTTTGTCCGGACAGGAGGTTGCCCATGTCACTGCGTCCCTCGGAGCTGGAGCAGGTGGTGGCGGAGGTGGGGGCGAAGCTGACGGGAGCGGTGGCCCAGAAGGCCTGGTGCCCGCTGCCGAGGCTGGCCTACCTGGAGCTGCGAGTCCCCGGGCGCTCCATCCTTCTATGTCTGTGCGCCGAGGGAGAGCTGTCCCGGGTGGCCGTCGCCGAGACGCGCTTCCCCACACCGGGCGAACCCGCGCCCTTCCAGCGGTGGCTGCGGCACGAGCTGACTGGCGCGAAGCTCCTGGCGGCGCGTTTTCGCGACGCGGAGCGGGTGGTGGAGCTGGACTTCGAGCGCGAGGAGGTGCGCCGTCGTCTGGTGATGGAGCTGGGCTCTCCGGGCGGACTGCTCCTCTTGAGTGAGCAGGGGCGGGTGCTGATGTTGTCCGGCGAGGGCTTCGGTCCCCGGCGCAATCTCTACGCGGGCGCGGCGTGGACGCCTCCGGAGTCGCTGCCTCCGGACGCGCTGGCCAAGGCGCGCCTCGCACCCTCGCGGCTGGTGCCCGCCGAGGGGGACGCGCTTCCCTACTCCCACGCGGCGGAGCTGCTGCTCGGGGCCAAGGACCAGGCGAGCCGCGCGGAGTCCATCCGCCGCCGACTGGCGCAGCCGTACCGCGCTCGCCTCAAGCGCTCCTCGCGCACCCTGGAGAAGGTGAGGGCGGAGGCGGGGCGCGGGCCGGACGCGGAGAAGCACCGTCGGATGGGGGAGCTGCTCGCGCAGAACCTCTTCCGCCTCAAGCGGGGCGCCACCGAGGTCACGCTCACCGAGTACACCGAGGCCGGCGCGGAGGAGGTCCAGGTGAAGCTGGACCCGAAGCGCACGCCCAAGGAGGAGGCGGACTGGAACTTCCACCAGTACCGCCGGCTGCTGCGAGGCGTGGAGCAGGCGCGCCACCGCGAGGCGGAGCTGGCGCGGGAAGTGGCTCACGCCCAGTTGTCGCTGGAGCAGGTGGAGCGGATGGACGAGGCGATGCTGCTCGCGCAGGCGCAGGTGCTGCACGTGCCCGTGGGCGGGGAGGCCACCCCGGAGGGCAAGCCCTTCAAGGAGTACGTGGGCCACGCGGGCTCGCGCATCTGGGTGGGGCGGGGTTCGGAGGACAACGACACGCTCACCTTCAAGGTGGCCCGGCCCTGGTACCTGTGGTTCCACGCGCGCGGTGTGCCGGGCAGTCACGTGGTGCTTCCCCTGGAGAAGGGGCAGGAGCCCACGCAGGAGGTGCTCCTGGACGCGGCGCACCTGGCGCTGCACCACTCGGGGGCGAAGGGCGAGCCGCGGGGCGAGGTGAGCTACGTGCAGGCGAAGTTCGTGCGGAAGGTGAAGGGTGGGGCTCCGGGGCAGGTGACGTACACGCGCGAGAAGACCTTCGTGGTGCGCATGGAAGCGGAGCGGCTGGAGCGACTGCTCAAGTCCCGTCACACCGAGTTGCCCGCTCCGTGACGAAACTTCCCCCCGGAGTGTGAACCTCAGCGCGGAGGGGTGGGGCGCGGTTGACGGGCTGACGGAGAGCAGGCGGGCAAAGGCCGGCGGCCTTGAGTCCGGGAGGTTGCCGGGTACGATGCGCGCCGAGTGACCTCCGAGTTTTTCCGTCAGATGTCCCTGTTTCCACGCGGCCTCTCCGCGGCCAGTCGGGCCACGGCGGCGGTCGCGGAGCCTCGTGCCCTGGAAAAGGAGGTCGCGGAGGTTGTTCCGCGGCTCGAGCCCGTTCCGCAGCTCCGGCCGCCTCCGCCCCGGCATCGGGCTCCGGAAGAAGCACCGCGCATGCTCACGGTTCCCTCTCCTCGTGAGGAGATGTGGACCCGCGCGGAGTCCCTGGCCTGGAGGCTGAGCGCGGAGCTGGGGATGCCGGTGAAGCTGGCGGTGACGGACAACCGCTCCACCATGGTGTCCTTCCGTCGAGGGGGCAACGCGCTCCAGCTGCGGCTGCACCACATGTTCCTGGACGCGCCGGAGTCCATCGTCCGCGCGGTGGCGGACTACGCGGGCCGGGGACACCGGACGGCGGGCGTGCTCCTGGACGAGTACATCCGGGGACAGCAGCCGCGAATCCGCCAGGTGCGTCGTGAATCCGACGCGGACCTGAACCCGTTGGGGCGCTGTTTCGACCTGACGGCGCTTTACAACAACGTCAACGCCACTTTTTTCGAGAACGTCATCCAGGCGCGCATCGGCTGGGGACGGATGCCTCCGAGGCGTCGGCGCAAGTCCATCCGCCTGGGCGTGTACGACCATCAGACGCGGGAGATTCGCATCCATCCCGCGCTGGACAGGCCCGAGGTGCCGGCCTTCTTCGTGGAGTTCATCGTCTACCACGAGATGCTGCATCAGCTCTTCCCGAGCACGGGGCGAGGCGGGCGTCGGGTCCACCACCCGCGCGCCTTCCGGGAGCGCGAGCGCACGTACCCTCACTACGCGGCGGCGCTGCGCTGGGAGCGGGAGAATCTGGGCGTGTTGTTGCGCGGTTGATGGCTCCGTTGCTCGCTGGCTCATTTACCGTTTTACCGAGCGAAGCGACGCGTGGTGCGTGCTTGACGCGTTCGTGAGGGGCACCCATCCTCCCGAGCCATATGCGACGAGCGAAGATTGTCTGCACCCTCGGGCCCGCGAGTCAGAGCCAGGAGATGTTGGAGGCGCTGCTGGAGAACGGCATGGACGTCGCGAGATTGAACTTCTCGCACGGCAGCCATGAGCAGCACGCGGAGAACATCGCCAAGCTGCGCGCGGCCTCGCTGAAGGTGCGC
Source organism: Myxococcus sp. CA039A (assembly GCF_013336645.1). Classification (NCBI taxonomy): domain Bacteria; kingdom Pseudomonadati; phylum Myxococcota; class Myxococcia; order Myxococcales; family Myxococcaceae; genus Myxococcus; species Myxococcus sp. CA039A. The sequence goes on from NZ_JABUMQ010000134.1 coordinate 23,106, forward strand.
AAGGCGGTGGGAATCCTCGGTGACTTGCAGGGCCCGAAGATTCGCACGGGCCGCTTCACCAAGGGCAGCACGGACCTGAAGGAAGGCGGCATCTTCCACATCACCACGGACGAGACGGTGCCGGGCACGGACGAAATCGTGTCCACCACGTACCCGTTCCTGGCGGCGGACGTGAATCCGGGCGACCGCATCCTGTTGGACGACGGCTTGCTGGAGCTGAAGGTCCTGCACACGGACAAGCAGAAGCTCATCAAGACGGAAGTCATCCACGGCGGCGCGCTGAAGAACAACAAGGGCATCAACCTGCCCGGAGTCGCGGTGCGCGCGGATGCGCTGACGCCGAAGGACCGCGAGGACCTGGTCTTCGGCATCAAGGCGGGCGTGGACTTCATCGCGCTGTCCTTCGTGCGGCAGCCGTCGGACCTGGACGCGGCTCGGCAGGCGATGGCGGAGGTGGGCCGGACGGTGCCCATCATCGCGAAGCTGGAGAAGCCGGAGGCGATTGCCCGGCTGGACGCCATCCTGGACAAGACGGACGGGGTGATGGTGGCGCGAGGCGATTTGGGCGTGGAGATTCCGCCCGAGGAAGTCCCGGCCGTCCAGAAGGACATCATCCGGCGTTCGAACCTGCGCGGCCTGCCGGTCATCGTGGCGACGCAGATGTTGAACTCGATGATCGACAACCCGCGGCCCACGCGCGCCGAGGCGAGCGACGTGGCCAACGCCGTGTTCGATGGCGCGGACGCGGTGATGCTCTCGGGCGAGACGGCGAGCGGCAAGTTCCCCATCGAGTCCGTGCAGATGATGGAGCGCATCATCCTGGCGGCGGAGTCCTCGCAGCGGGTGCAGCCGGTGTTGCGCAACATCGACGCGCCGCTGGGGTTGCCCACGCACTTCCCGGATGTGATTGCGCGCGTGGCGTGCGAGGCGGCGAAGGCGAGTGGCGCGTCGCTGATTGCCGCGTTCACGCTGTCTGGCGTGACGGCGCGGTTGTTGTCGCACTACCGGCCGTCGGTGCCGATTGTGGCCTTCAGTCCGAACCAGGAAGTCCGTCGTCGGCTGGCGCTCCTGTGGGGCGTGGTGCCGCGAGTGCTGGAGCCCATCCAGGACACCGAGGCGATGGTGCGCCGCGTGGGTGAAGAGCTGGTGGCGCGGGGCCTGGGTCGCAAGGGCGACCGCATCGTCATCGTGTACGGCGCGCCGGTGGGACAGCCCGGGAAGATCAACAGCCTGCGGCTGCACACCATCGAAGGCTGAGTCGACGTCGAATCGAAGGCTTGGGCCTGAGTCTCATCGAAGCACCGTGAGGGGAGGCCCGTGGTTAGGGCTTCCCCTTCGTGCATCATTGGGCCGCTACTTCGGCGCGTTGGGCAGCGCGCGGCGGGGAATCTCCGCGTCCACGAAGATGTGGAACAGCTCCTTGTCCAACTGCCCGTTGTCGGCCTCGCGCTTGAGGATGTCGAGCGCGAGGGTATGGGGCACGGCCTTCTTGTAGGGCCGGTCGCTGGCGGTGAGCGCGTCGTAGATGTCGGAGATGGACATCATCCGCGACTGGACGGGGATGGTGCGCTCGGGGATGGCGCGCGGGTAGCCGGTGCCGTCGAGCTTCTCGTGGTGCGCGTAGGCGATTTCGGGCACGCGGCGCAGGGCGCGCGTCCACGGAATCTGGGTGAGGAAGCGGTAGGTGTGCTCGACGTGGCTCTCGATTTCGCGGCGCTCCTCGGAGGAGAGGGTGCCTCGGGTGATGGAGAGCGATTGGATTTCGCGAGGCAGCAGCAGCGGCTGGGTCTTGCCGTCGGCGTCCTCGAACTGGAGGTGTCCCAGCTCGTTCAGGCGCTCGAAGCCGCCCTGGGCGAGCACCGTGGGACGGTTGCAGGTGAGGACGAAGTCGAACACCTCGTGCAGGTGCTTCAGCTCGGTGCCGAGTCGCTCGGTCTCCTCGGCCTCGATTTCCGCCAGGTGCTTGTCGCCGCGGTGCTTCACGGCCTCGAAGCGGCGGCGGTAGCTCTGGAGCTGGAGGTCCTTGCACGCGAGCTGGAAGCGGGCGCGAAGCCCCTCGAGCTCATGCGGGTAGAGCTTCTCCGCCTTGACGAGCACGTTCTCCCGCACGCCCACCTTGCCGAAGTCGTGGAGCAGCGAGGCGTAGCGAATCTCCTGAATCTCCGTGGAGGAGAAGTGCGTCCGGGCATAGGGGCCGGTGGACAGGTGCTCCAGGGCCTGGGCCAGGGTCACGGTGAGGTCGGCGACGCGGCCCGAATGACCGGCCGTCGTGGGGTCGCGCGCTTCGATGGCGACGACGGAGGCGGAGACGAAGCCCTCGAAGAGGCGGTTGATCTCCTCGTGGAGCAGGGCGTTCTCAATCGCGCCGGCGGCCTGGGCGCCCAGGGCGAGCAGCAGCTCCTCGTCCTCGGAGTTGAAGCCCTGGCCATCGAGCCTGTTGAGGGCCTGGATGACGCCGGTGACTTCTCCGTTGGCGTCGCGCATGGGGACGCAGAGGATGGTCTTCGTCTGGTAGCCGCTGGAGACGTCGAACGAGCGGTTGAAGCGGGTGTCGGCGTAGGCGTCTGGGATGTTGATGATGGCGCCGGTGTGGGCCACCTGTCCGGCGATGCCGCTGCCCACGGGGAGCCGGATTTCGCTCTTCGAGCCCTGGGCCACCTTGCTCCACAGCTCATTGCGCTCGCGGTCCAGGATGAAGAGCGAGCAGCGGTCCGCCTCCACCACCTTGGTGGCCTCGAAGAGGATGAGCGGGAGCAGCAGGTCCAAATCCCTCTCGGCGCTCATGGCCTTGGCGACGTCCAGGATGGACGTGAGCTTCGCCAGTCGTCGATTGAGGTCGGGGAGTGGCTGCGGAACGGCGGGAGAGCGTGAGAGCACCGAGCGGCTCCGGGCGACGTGGCCTGCGGCCGTGCAGGACGTCGAGGTTGTAACATGCCCAGCCAGGTGACTGCCTTCAGGCCCGACCTGCTCGGTTTCCTGCTTTCGAGTGGACGTCCGGGAATTCAGCCCGTGCCGGAGGGAGTGGGAAGCGGGTATGTAGCGCCCCCATGAGCCGTCGCCCTGTGCGCATTGCCCCCTCGCTCCTGTCCTCTGACTTTGGTCGCCTGGCCGAGGAGGTCCGCGACATCGAAGCCGCGGGAGCGGACCTGATTCACGTCGATGTGATGGATGGCCGGTTCGTGCCGAACATCACGATTGGGCCGGTGGTGGTGGAGGCCATCAAGCGAGCGGCCACGAAGCCGCTGGACGTACATTTGATGATTGTGGAGCCGGAGAAGTACGTGGAGGCCTTCGTGAAGGCGGGGGCGGACGTGCTGACGGTGCACGTGGAGGCGAGCCCTCATCTGCACCGCACCCTGCAACAGATTCGTCAGGCGGGGGCGAAGGCGTCGGTGGTGTTGAACCCGAGCACGCCGCTGTCGGCGATTGAAGAGGTGCTGGGGGACGTGGACATGGTGTTGCTGATGAGCGTGAACCCGGGTTTTGGCGGGCAGGGCTTCATCGAGGCGACGGTGGACAAGGTGCGCCGGCTGCGAGCGATGTTCGACGCGCGTGGCTTGGACACGGACATCGAGGTGGACGGGGGCATCAACGCCGACACGGCGAAGCGCGTCGTCGCGGCGGGGGCGACGGTGCTGGTGGCGGGCAGCTACGTCTTCGGGGCGAAGGACCGGGCGGCGGCCATTCGTTCACTGCGCTCGTAGGCGGGCTTCAGGCGCGGGTGCGAGCGACGGTGCTGGCGAGCCGGGCGACGCGGGTCATGAAGGTGGGGTCGAAGGGCTTCACCTCGTAGTCGTCCGCGCCGAGTTCGAAGCAGACGTGGCGGGTGAACTGGTCCTCGACGCCGCTGAGGATGATGACCTTGCAGTCGCGGGTGGACGGGTCCTGCTTGAGCTGGGCGAGCAAGTCCCTGCCGTCCTGGTGCTGGTTGATGTCCAGGATGATGACGGCGGGGCGGTGGAGGCGGGCCAGCTCCAGGACGCGCTCTGACGTCGTGTCCGAGATGCACGTCAAGCCGGACCGCTTCGCCTCCCGGGCGAGGGCCGACACGATGAGCGGTTCATCATCGGAGATGAGGACGACGGGGGGCATTTTCGATTCGAGCTGCACGGCCCACTGCCTTTTTCGGCCCGGAGAATCCGTGAATATATCCGGAAGTACCGGAATGTCGGGGAGTTTAAAAGGGGGGAGGG
>NZ_JABUMQ010000135.1:0-27218 GCF_013336645.1 Myxococcus sp. CA039A
CGGCGGAGCTCGCCATGCTCGCGAGCGGGACTTCATGGCTCCTGCCGACGCGGGATGCTCGCACCGTCCGCGTCCTCGTCGGCCCCACGGGGATGTTGTCGGTGCTCAAGGACTTCGCGCGCGGCGTGGGGGGCGCCGCCGCGGGTCCGGGCATCGCGGGGGACGACCTCTGCTTCACGGGGTGGCAGGTGGACTTCGACGTCACCCTGGACGAGGGGCTGGCGGCGTACCACCAGCTGCTCTCCTCTGGATCGCTCTCCGACGAGGTGTGCGAGGCGCGCGGCGTCTCCACGGCGACGGTGCGAGTCGCGGTGGGGGAGGCCCGCTTCGTGGGCTCGGAGTCGTGGCTCGGTCGCGAGGCCAGTGTCTTCACCACCGACGAGCGCACCGGGCGCGAGGACTTCCAGTACACGGCGCTCCTAGGGAATCTCATCCTGCGCAGCCGGGGCGAGGTGGGCGATGCGCACAGCCACGTCCACGAAGTCACGCTGACGGGGGTGGCCCACCAGCTCGTGCAGGCGCTGCGCCGGGTCCACCCGAGGACCGCGACGCATGACGACACGGCGGTGCTCGTCTTCACGGCGGACGAGGCCGAGCGGCTGCGTCAGGGCGCGCGGGACTGGATGCTGGCCGCCGAGGAGGGACACCCCGCCGGCGAGGATGGCACCCCGGAGTGGGTGCGCGGGCTGGCCAGCGCGGAGTCCGCGGAAGAGGCCATCACCCGGCTCTGCACCTCCGCGAGCGATGCGGCCCGCGTGGCGGAGCGTGTGCTGGAGCTGGGCGCGTTCCTGCTGGAGTCAGAGGCGGCGGCCCAGGTGTGAGGCGTGGCGCCAAAGAGGGCGCCCATGCATCAGGGATAGCGAGCGAAGACGGGCACCGCCATGGACACCGGCTCCGAAGAAGAGAGCTCCGGCTCCGTGGTGGTCAGCGGCTGGTAGGCATCCACGGGCGCCGCGCAACCGACGACGAACTCCGCGGCCTCGCGGAGTTTCTCCAGGGCGCGCTCCGTGCAGTGCAGGGTGACGAGGGGGAGGAAGCCCGGCTCACTCATCCACTTCACCGCTCCCAGCAGGTGATGCGCGCTCAGGAACCCCATCACCTGGTCTCGCAAGGCGCGGCTCTCCTCTCCCGCCGCGAGCAGGACTGCACGCCTGTCTCGCGGGGGCGGCGGGGGCTGTCGAGGCCCACGCTCTTCCCGGGGCATGATGATGGTTTCAATCCACATCGGAGCGCCCTCCGGACGGAAATCCCAATGGCGCGCTGACCAGGTGAGGCTGCTTGCTCCCTGGCCATTGGGACGCTGGGGAATGATGCGCGATTTCACTTCGAGTTGTTTCGCTTCGCGCGCCAATTCCTTCTCGGAGGGCGACAAATTGTGAAAAATCGGAGTGACCCTGAAACACACGATGTCTGGGGTTGGCCCACAGGGTGGGTGGATTCCGCGTAGTGGCGAACCCTCAGTCGTTGACGGCTGGACATAGGGATACGGCCGGAGGGTGTGTCAGGCTGGGGCACATGAGACCTGGCCGCGCGGTGACGCCCGAGACGCTGTCCCTGTCGCTTCTCACCCCGCGTGAGGGCGAGCGAGCGCCGCGCGGCGAGGGCGGTTCCTGAGTCGGTCCGAGGTCGATCATGCCCACCGGAACGCCCTCTCCCCGCAGTCGACGCAGGCGCACTGAAGGCACCGTCTCGCGCGCTGCCCGTGCGTCGCGAGAGGAGGCGTCGCGGGCCGGAACGCCGAGAGGGTTGGGGCCGCCCGCCGTCTTCGTGGGGCGCAAGCAGGAGCTCCAGCGGCTGGGCACGTTGCTGAAGCGCGTGCGCACGGGCGTCGTCTATGGGCTGCCAGGGGTGGGCAAGTCCGCGCTGGTGGCCGCCGTCGCGTCGCGCCACCGGGGGCCGGTGGTCCACCGCCGCATCGCTCCTGGAGACACGTTGGACGCCGTGGTCGACGACGCGCGCCGCCTCTTGCGCGAGGCGCCCGTGGCCCAGGCCTTGTCGGATGACTCGCGACTGGAGGATCTGGCGCGGGAGCTGGAAGCGCGCGGGGCCTTGTTCGTCCTGGACGACCTGCACGTGCTGCGGCCGGAGGAGCGGCTCGCGTTGGTGGAGGGGCTCGGCGGGCGGCTGCGCCAGGGCGCGTTGCTGGCCACCTCGCGCGAGGAGGTGCCGCGCCAGGCCACCAGTCCGGACCGCTTCGAGCTGCGGCTGGATGGGCTGCCGGAGGCCGCGGCGAAGCTGCTGTGGCGGCAGTTGGACACGCTGTATGGCGCGCGGGAGGGCTTCGCCGCGGCGTGGGCCCGCTCGCGGGGCGTGCCGTTCCTCCTCAGGCGCGCGCATGCGAATGACGCGGACGTGGAGGAGCCGGTGCGCGCCGCCCTCGCCGCGCTGCCTCCGGACGAGCGGCATGTGGCCGCCGTGCTGGCCCTGTCGGAGCTGCCACTGCCCGCCTCGGCCCTGCGCGACGTGCTGCCAAAAGAGGCGGCGGGCGAGGCGCTGCGGCGGCTCTCCGCCCGGCTCCTCGTCGAGACGGACGCGCGGGGCCGCCACGGCGTCCACGACCTGGTGCGCGAGGCCTTCCAGACGTTGCTCGACGCCGACGAGGCACGCGCCGCGCACGAAGCGCTCCTGGGGTTGCTCGCGCGCGAGCCCCTGCCGGAAGTGGTGCGGGTGCGCGCGATGTGCCGCCATCTCCAGGCACTGGGGCGCCATGAGCAGCGCCGTTCCTTCGTCGTCGAGCAGGCGGAGGCCCTCGTGCGGCAGGGCGCCGCGGGGGAGCTTTTGGCACTGCTGGGCTCGCTGCCGCCCGCGCTGTGCACACCGGACGTGGGGCTTGCGCGCGCCCGTGCCCAGGTGCGGCTGCTGGACTTGCGCCGCGCGTACGCGGAGCTCGCGGCGCTGCTGGCCTCACTGGGAGACGCGGAGGATGCGCGGGGCGCGGGGCTGCGCGAGCAGGTGGGCACGGTGCTGGTCCGGGTGGCCCTCTTCTCGCTGGAGCTGCCCGCGTGTGAGCGGACGCTCGGGTCCATGCCCATGCCGCGCGACGCGGAGGTCTTCCTCCAGCAACTGCTCGCCTGGGCCGCGCTGCGCTTCTTCCAGGGCCGGTTGGATGAGTCCCTGGAGATGCTGGACGCCGCGTGCGCCGCATCCGACGACAAGCGCGTGCTCGGCTGGTGCGCCTATGCCCGCGCGCTGATGTGCTGGATTGAAGGCCGGGACGAGGGGCTCGAGGAGCCCCTGAGCCAGTGTCTGTCCTTGCTGGAGGGCGCGCCGCTCGACTCGCGCGGGCCGCTGGTGGCCGCGATGTCCGCGGGCATCCTCAGTCGGCTGGGGCGCTTCACGCAGGCGCAGGCCGCGCTGGATGGCGTGCGGGAGCGGCTGGGACAGCTGGGCGCGCCGAGGCTCGCGCTGGAGCTGGACTGCATCGCCGCGCTGGTGCTCGGAGAGCGGGGCGAGCGGCGCGCCGCGCTGGCCGGTCTGCGAGAGGTGGCCGTGCGCGCGGAGCAGGGCGGCTATCTCTTCGTCCACCACCTCTCCCGCGTTGGCGCGGGCCGCATGCTGTTGGAGCTGGGGCGGCGCGCGGAGGGGCTGGCGCTGCTGGACGAGGCGGCGGCGGATGCACGCGCGCGCGGCGCCGAGGGACTGGTTCGCGCCGCCGAGACGGCCCGCTCCTCGGACGTACTGCGGCAGGTGGAGCGCCCTGGCGCCGTGGAGCCTCGCGAGGTGCGTCCGGGCGTGGCGGCGCGACAGCGGGCGTTGGCGGCGCTGGCCGCGGCGACGGCGGGCGACAGCGTGCGCGCGGAGGGACTGCTGGCGTCGCTGGAGCCCCTCGCGCGAGGCGAGGACTTCGCGATGGAGCGCGCGTTGGCCCACCTGTCCCGGGCCATGCTGCACCGGCTCTCCGAGCGCGCGACGGAGGTCCGGGGCTCGATGGAGGCGGCGGCGCGCTCCGCGTCGGAAGGCGCGGCGGACCCGGAGCTGATTCCGGAGCTGGCGCGCACGCTCGCCTCGCTGCGGGTGGTGACGTCCGACGGCTCCCGGCTCGCCGTCGAGGCGCCCGTCGCCGCCTCGGACGCGGTGGTGCTGGACGCCAGGGACCATGCCCTGCGAGCCGGAGGCCACACCGTCTCGCTGGCCACGCGCGTGCTCCCTCGCCGCCTGCTGTACGCCCTGGCTCGCCAACCCGGGCGCACGCTGTCGAAGGAGGCGTGTGTGCGGGCCATGTGGGAGGCGGACTATGACCCCCGCCTGCACGACAACGCGCTGCGCGTCCACGTGCGCCACCTGCGGGAGGTGCTGGAGGGCACCGGCGCGCGCCTTCTGTTCGAGGACCCGGGCTATCGCCTGGAGGTGCCTCGGGGCTTCGCCTTCGTCCGCGACGAGCCCGGCGCGTCCTAGAGCGGCAGGTCCACCACGAACGTCGCGCCACCGCCGGGCGAGTCCTCCACGCGGATGTGGCCGCCGTGGGCCTCGACAATCTGCTGGACGATGTAGAGCCCCAGCCCCATGCCTCCGCGCCGCTGCGCGTTGTCGCCCTGGGTGAAGCGCTCGAAGATGCGCTCGCGGTCCTTCTCCGGGACGCCCTGCCCGTTGTCCCGCACCATCAAGCGGAGGGTGCCGCCGTAGCGCGCAAGCGAGAGGAACACGGGGTTGCCCGAGCCGTAGCGCAGGGCATTGGACAGCAGGTTGCTCACCACCTGCTCCATCCGCAGCCGGTCGAAGCGGCCCATCATCGGCCCCTCCACCGACGCATTGAGCTGCACTCCTGTCTGACGGGCCTCGTCTCCGAAGCGCGCAACGAGGTCGGAGACGACGGCCGCGAGGTCGCCCTCGGTGAAGTGGAAGTCCAGCTTGCCCGTCCGGATGCGGCTGACATCCAGCAGGTTGTCCACCAGCGCGCTCAGCCTGCGCAGTTGTCGCTCGGTGGCCTCCAGCTTCGCCTGCACCTTGACCGAGCCGAGCGTCTCCGTGGGCGCGCTTTCGCTCATGCGCCGCAGCAGCTGGGCCTGGAGCCGCAGGGACGTCAGCGGCGTGCGCAGCTCGTGGCTGGCCAGCGAGAGGAAGTCGTCGCGCGTGCGCACCGCTTCCTGCAGCGCGAACTCCGTCTCCTTCAGCGCGGTGATGTCCAGGATGGCGCCCCGGATGACCACCACCTTGCCTGTCGCGTCGCGCAGCACCCGGGCCCGGCTGGTGAGCCAGTGCCACGAGCCGTCCGGCCAGTACGTCCGGAAGGTGGAGATGTACGAATCCGTCTTGCCCGCGAAGATGTCATCCAGTTGCGACTGGACGCCCGGCCGGTCGTCCGGATGCAGCGATTCGATGAACCGCTCGTGGGTCCACTCCGTCAGCGGATGCGGATAGCCGTAGAGGCGGTCATGTCCCTCCGAGCGGAACACCTGCCCGGTGGCGAGGTTCGTCTCCCAGACGGCCATCTGCGCCGAGTCCAGCGCCACCTGGAAGCGCTCGCCGAGCTGACGGAAGCGCTCCTCGGTCCGCGCCACCTCGTTCTCCGCGCGCTGCCGGCGGGTGATGTCGGCCGCGAGCACCCACGTCTCCTCGCCGACGACCTGGACATTCACGTCCAGCCAGGTGCGCGAGGGCAGCTCCGCCAGGAAGCGTCCGCCTTCGCGGGTGGCGAGCGCGGCCATCAACCGCTCGTGCAGGGACGTGCCCGCGAGCGCGGGCTCCGCCACCCACGGCTCCTGTCCCCGGAGCTGGTCGGCGGGGAGGCCCAGGAGCGCGGCGGCGCGGCCGTTCACCTCTCGAATCCGCCCATGGGCGTCCAGGCAGAGGAACGCCTCGCTCATCATCTCCCGCAGCACACACAGGCGCGCGTCGGCGGAGAGGCCCGCCTCGTCAGCGGCGGCGGCGGGCAACACTCGCGGGTCGTGGGAGGTGTCTTTCGAGGAGCCGGACACGGGGGACGGCGCGGGGTTCATGTAGAACTGAACCGTCCCCTGGCGCTCCAAATGCGTCAAGTCGCCTCCTTTGTTCGGAGAATCGTGACGCGGGCCTGCGTCCGCACGCCGGGCCATCCACCGGAGCTTGCTTCGACCCCTCTTCCGGCTGACTCCGCGAGGCGGACGGGGCATGCGGCTCAGGACCCGCCTGAAAGCGCGGTCGGGTCCTCGATGGGTGTCGGCATGACCCACAGCCCCGTGGGCTGGAGGTACGCCTGGTCGAAGGCGTAGAGGATGCCCGTCCACCGGTCCATGAAGACGGCCCAGTTGTACTCCGTGGGCGGAGACGTCAGGGGATTCCCGTCGCGGTCCGGCTGGCTGTACGCGTAGTCGGCGTAGTTCCAGACCACCGTGCCGAACTCCGTGCGCAACAGCGGGGTGAGAATCTGGAGCAGCGCGACGCGCGACACCTCGTCCGGTCGCGGCACCGCGGGCGAGAAGACGGGCTGCGCCATGTCATGTTGCTCGCGCCAGGCGATGTAGTTGTTGCCCATGGCCACCAGCGCGTCGCGCTCGGCGGGTGTCGGCGCCACGCGGGCCTTCTCGTAGAGCGCGAAGGCGGCCACCAGCAGGCTCTTGTAGTGCATCCCCGGGAAGACCTGCTCGAACAGGTAGGGACGCGGGACGTCGTATGCGTGCGCCAGCGCGTAGGCATACGCCTGCGAGGCCTGCGCGGGCACCGAGTCCACCAGCGTGAACTCCGTCAGCACGCGCTCCGGCGTCACCGCGCCCGCGCCCCGGCGCCAGTCCAGGTACAGCTCTCCCGAGCCGCCGATGTCCGTGAAGATGGCGAGGTTGCCCTCGTGGAGCGTGCGCTCCAGCGTCATGACGATGCTCTCCGCCTTGTCGAGCGGCCAGAAGCCCGGAGCGCTCCAGTAGAGCGCGGCGAAGCGCGCGGCCGTGGCGGCCAGCGTGCGCACGTCCAGCAACGCCGCGCCGTTGAGCGACGTGATGAGCGCGGCGAGCGAGGAGGCCGCGTCGATGGGAAGTCCGCGCAGCACCAGCTCCAGCCCCAACTGCTCGGGCGAGACGCGCAGCTGGGCGTTGAGTCCCACGCGCTGGAGCGCATGGAGCACCGACAGCGAGGGCTGCCCACGCGCGGCGGCGATGATGCGCTTCGCGATGGCCGTGCCCAACATGCCCTCGCCTCCGGTCTGCGAGGCGTGGGGCGCGAAGGTGAACCAGTTGGGCCGCACGGCACTGGCGCCGCCGGGTTCGAGCGTCGGGTCCAACACCGCGCCCAGCTCATAGGCGATGGCGATGTAGCCCAGGGTGATGCGGCGATTGTCCTCCAGCGGCGTCGCCGCCGGCTGGGCCAGGGCGGACGTGGAGGTCAGCGCGGTGGCCAGCGCCAGGACTGAGAAGAGGTGGAACGGGGCAGGGGAGCGGAGCTGTCGCATGGGAAACCGTCTCGGAGTGGCGGGGCCCTGGGGAGGTAGTCACGGGCCAGGACCTTCCCAAGCCATACCGGCGTCGCCGCATTGCAGCAGTGTCCGGAGGTCGACGAATCCAGGCCGTGCGATTCCCATGCGTCCCATGAGCGGGGCTGCACGAAGGAAGGCGGGAGTGCGTCACGCCCTCACAGGTGCCGAGCGGCGTGCTCCACCCACAGCGAGCCCGGCGCGGTGAACACATCCGTCGCGCGGCCCTCCATCACCCACCAGCCTCCCCGGGCGAGCTCCTCCTCGAGCTGTCCGGGGGCCCAGGCGGCCAGGCCCTCGAAGGTGAGCGAGGAGCCGACGGGCAGGTGAGGCTCCCGGCTCCCTTCGTACCAGGAGAGGCCGCCTGGCAGGGGATGCGCTCCCTCGGGTGGCGGGCTTCGCAGCGTGAGGGTGATGCGGTGCTCCGCGCGGACCGGCCCGCCCCAGCGGTCCACGCCCACGGGCAGCGGCTGGTCCTCCTGGGTGCGCACGCGATTGAGCACCAGCCCCCAGGTGCTCCGCGCCTCGCCCGCGTCCAGCAGCAACACCACCGTCTCGTCGAAGGCGCCAGACACGCGGCCGGGTCTGGCGACGAGGAGCGAGCCCGACTTGAGCTCCACGGGCTCATGCTCCAGCGCCTTGAGCGCGTCGATGAGGCGGGGAAAGAACAGGAGCATCGACAGTGCGAGGAGGAACAGCATCCATCCCAGGGGGCGCCGGGCCAGGTGCCTCACGTCGCCACGCCTGGGCGACGGGGGCCACATGTCCGCGCTGTCGAGGTGCTCACGCTCACGGCTTGCGAGGCGGCGGGGTGGGCTGCTGGAGCTCCGCCAGATGCTCCGCCTTGAAGCGGGCCAGGGCCTCGTCCGGGTCGATCTCCTCGATCCGCTCGGCCTTCGCGCGCGAGGACGCCGTGAGCTGCTCGAAGTCGGGGAGGTCGGACAGGTCGCGCTGCTTCTTGCCGCCGTGCAGCCAGCGCAGCGTCAGCACGAAGATGACGTAGATGCCGAGGGCGATGAGGCCGTACTTGAGGAACCACTCGGCCAGCCCGATGACGATGCCGATGGAGGCAATGGCGAGCAGGATGCCGATGGAGAACAGGAAGATGAACTCTCCCGACAACCACTTGAAGGCGAGCACGCCCAGGCCGACCTTGATGAGTGTCTGCTGGTCCTTCTTCTCCATGAAGTATTCCCCCCTGGGCGGTGGCCGCGGGCGTGAGCCATGAGGTGCCCTCCGCGTGCCACCCTGCGGACAGCATAAGTTGAACAGCGGGCGACTGTAAGGGCGGACGGACGCGAGGTCACACGCGGACGGCTCTGGGTGGGCACCAACTCCGGGCTGGGCCCGCTGGACTCCTGGCTCGAACCGGTTACTTCAGACGGGCCAGGTCCAAGGGAGTGTCCACGTCCTCGGAGCCGCCCGGGAGCAGGACGGTGGCGACACGCGAGGGCTCACGGGCAATCACCTTGCGCGCGCCTTGCTCGGGGGAGCGCGACTCCAGCTCCGCGAACACCGAGCGGGCGAACAGGGCGGGCACGCCGCGAGTCCCGTCGTACTCGGAGGCCACGACGGGGGCACCGGTGCTTCGCCAGGCGGCCACGAGCGCCGCCAGATGCGCGGCATCGACGCGAAGCTGGTCGCACAGCATGACGAGCACGGCCTCCACGGCAGGCGCGTCGGTTGTCGCGAGCATCGCCGCGAGTCCCGCCGTCAGCGAGCCACCCGGGCCGAGTGCCCAGTCGGAATGCGCCACGGTGCGCACGGGCAGCCCGGTGAGTTCCGATGCAATGGCTTCTTTGTGAGCGCCCAGGACGACGACGACGGGCCCGCCCAGGCAGAGGGCCGCTTCGGCGGCGCGACGAACCAGCGTCTGGCCTTGATGGACGACGAGCTGCTTGGGGTGCCCGAGGCGAGAAGAACCTCCCGCCGCCAGCAACACCACGCCCACCGTTGCGCGCTCGGCGGTCACGCGAGCTTCCGCACGGGAGGCGTCGCCGGCGTGTGGATGGGCGCCTGTCGCTCGCGCAGCTTCCCGCCCTCTCGGTCAGCGATGACGGCCTGAAGCTCGGCGACGATGGACAGGGCAATCTCCTCCGCGCCCTCCGCGCCCAGGTCCAGCCCCACGGGCGCGTGCAGCTTCTCCATCATGGCCGCGCTGGGAGCCGGAGAGAGCGCCGCGAGCAGCCTGTCCGTGCGAGAGCGAGGCCCCAGCACGCCCAGGTAGCGCAAGGCCCGAGGCAGCAGGCCCGCCAGCAGCTCCTGGTCCTGGGGCAGGCTGTGCGTCATCAACACCGCCAGCGTCCGTGAAGACAGGGGCACCGTCGCGGCGGCCTCGCGCGCCTTCGCGGACACCACCGCGTGCGCGAGGGGAAAGCGGCGCCGCAAGGTCTCCGTGGGGCGATCCGCGACCACGGTCACCTGCCATCCCAACCCCGCCGCCTGCACCACGACGGGCGCCACATCGAAGCCGCTGCCAAAGAGCACCAGCGCATGCGGAGGCTCCACCACCTCCACCAGCACGTCCGCGCCGCCACACGGGCCGCTCCAGGTGCGCCCCACCTCCAGCGCCTCCCGAGCCGCCTCGCGAACGGCCTCCCCCAGGGGGCCCGCGATGTGACCGGCCTCCAGTCCGTCATCGCGCAACATCAGCCGCGCACCGACGGCGTGCGTGGGCCCCTGGTACACGGTGGCGACGACGGCTCGCCGTCCCAGGTTTCGTGCCTCGGCCGCGAAGGCGAGCGCATCCACGGGGCCCGGCTCGCAGCGCTCCAGCAAGACATCCACGACGCCATTGCAGCCGAGCGCGAAGGACAGGCCCCCTTCGTCCTCGGCGCCTTCTCCCGTGGAGTCGTAGCGCAGCACGCGCGGGCCGGTGCTCGTCCAGAAGAACGCCTTGCGGACGATGTCGGCCTCCAGGCAGCCGCCGCTCACTCCACCCGCGAGCCAGCCGTCCTCGCCCATCAACATCCGGGCGCCGGGCTTGCGGTATGACGAGCCGGACACGGCGACCACCGTGGCCAGTACCCAGGGGCCCCGCGAGTGCGCGCGGGCGCGGAGGATGGCGTCCAGGTCCTTCATGTTCCGCCGCGCAGCCTAGCAGAGGCGCGGGCGTCAACCGACTCCGGAGCCTTCGTGTGTCTTCACTGGCACGGTGTGTGTCGTGAACCGGGCGACGACCCGCGCGGCGAGTCTTGAGCCTTCCACGCAGAGGAACACGAGGAGCACCGGCTCGATGAAGTACTTGAACCGCATGTTCTCGCCCTTCTCGAACAGGATGCTCACCGTGGCGACGTACAGCACGGGCAGCAGGAGTCCGGCCACGCGGAGCCAGGCCGCTCGGCCCTCGAGTCGCCTCGCGGCCATCCCCCCCGTGAGGAGCAGCAGCAGCCAGAGCACGGGTGAGGAGAAGAAGAAGTCGAGGGGCTCACGCCACGGCAGCCGGTCCACCAGGACATTGGGCTGGTAGCGACTGGAGGGCTCGCCATACAGCGAAGCGTTCTCCGCGAAGGAGGCCAGCGTCGTGGAGAGGGGTTGTTCGAGCAGCGCCCGGCGGCACACGTACTTCAGGCCCACCGAGTAGCGCAGGGCATCCAGGTGGTTGTAGTTGTAGTAACCCCCCAGCTTCTCGTCCTGGCGCAGCACGGCGGCGCTCGAAGGGGAGGGCAGCCCCGTGGGCAGCACGTTCGAGGGCAGGCGCATCGCGCCGAGGTCCGGCTCGCCCAGGCCAATGGCTCGACAGAAGTTGAGTCCGTCGAAGGTGGACGTCATGGACGTGCCGAAGAGCGCGAGCTGCTTGGCGACGTAGGGCCCCGCGAACAGCGCCACCAGCGCGACGTAGCGGCCCACGCGCCGGAGGGGAACGTTCCTCAGCGCGAGGCACAGGGCCACGAGCAGGAAGAAGGGCCACTGGAAGATGGAGCGCAGGAAGAAGAGGACCAGTGACGCGGTGGCGAGCCGGGCGATGGAGCCTCCTTCTCGCTGAAGTCGCCACAGCTCGAAGCAGAACCACAGGAAGGCGAGGGCGCTCGCGGCCGTGCTGTCCAGCAAGGTGGCGAAGGCGAGGGCGCCAGGATGCAGCGCCGTCACCACCGCGCCGACGATGGCGGCGGCCCTCCCCGCCACTCGATGCACCCAGGCGAAGACGAGCGTCACGGTCGCCGCGAACACCAGTGCCCAGGCGACGTAGGTCCACCGGTCCACGGCGTCCACCAGGGCGGCGCTGTCGAGCGAGCCGTGAAGCCCTCCGAGCACCGCGCGCAACACGTCCAGCAGGGGAGGCTGGATGTGCAGATACCAGAGGGAGCGCACCGACTCGTCGCGCAGCTCCCGGAGCGACAGCGTCTGCATCATCCGCTCGGAGTTCCACGCCTGGAAGCGCAGCCCGTCCGTCGTGAACCGGCGGAACAGCGCCTCCAGGACGAGCAGGAACAGGAAGGACACGGAGAAGACGACGCCCTGCTCGCGTCGGCTGGCGACACGGCGGACGGGCTTCACGGGAGGGGCCGAGGGGACGGCAGAGGAGTCAACCACCGCCGAGGAGTCTCGCAGCCTCTCCGGCATCTCGTACAGGGGGCCTCACTCGCCTGGCTCCAAGGCCCCTGGAGTCGCGAGAAGGGGCGTGCTCGAGTTCGGCGCCGGAGTCGCGCAGCCCCCGGGCACACAGGCGTGCCGTGCCCGTGAAGAGCGCGGCACGTGGCCTCATGTGGAGGTCGGGGCCTACTCCCGCACCCACTTCCGGCGAAGCGCGAGGGCCGCCAGGGTCAGCAGCCCGAGAGGACCCGCGAAGCCACTGCCCGTTGCTCCGCAACCCCCGTCATCGTTGGACTTCCCGGGTGAATCCGTTCCCGAGTCAGGCGCCCCAGCATCCGGAGTCCCCGGCCCCGCGTCAGGTGTCCCGGAGTCCGGAGTGCCTGGGCCCGCATCCGGCGTCCCGGTCACCGGTCCCGAAGAATCCCCGTAGGCACCGATGTGTCCCGGGCTCGTCACGGTGCGTGCCTCCGCCGCGACGTGCTTCACATACTGCCAGTCCACTGTGAGGGACGCGGCCTCGGAGGGAGGCGCCACCGCGGCCCCGCGCAGCGGCGAGCCCGAGGCGAGGTGGAAATCCTGGCCATCCAGGTTGACGAAGCCGGGCGTGGTGCCAGTGAGGTTACCGCCGGTGTCCACGACGGAGCCCGTGAGCGTGCCGAAGGTGGAGACGTAACCCGGCTTGTACCAGTTACCGCCATGTCGCAGCGTGCCAGCCTCGTCCGTGAGCGACAGCGTGTTGCCTCCCACCGCGGCCACCAGGACGACATTGCTCGTGACGTGCGCTGTCTGGGCATTCGTCGACAGCCGCAGCAGCGTGGTGCGGTCCGTGCGTGAGGAGACGATGGTGTTGTGGAAGAGGTAGAGCTGGGAGCGGTAGTCCGCCGTCGTCCCGTTGTCTCCGCCGAAGTGGATGATTTGCCGGTTACCGGCGCCCGCGGGCTCCAGCAGCACGTTGCCGTAGACGAACGTCCGCGCATAGGACGGCGCCGCGCGAACGGCCACGCTGTCGGACTCCACCAGGTCGAGTTGCCGGTTACCGCCCTCAATCCAGTTGTACCGGATGACGGTGCCGGCGGACCGGTCCTTCAGGTTGTTTCCCAGACACCCCGAGCACAGGGGCCCGAAGCGGTTGAACTGGTAGGTGATGCCGAGCGCCTCGGTATATGCATTGTGCTCGTAGATGCTGTCGACGTTGCCATTGCCGAGGATGTGATTGCGCTCGACGAGCAGGTCCGACGTCTCGTTGGCGACGAACAGGCCATTGCCGCTGTCCTCCAGGACGCAGCCGCGAATCGTGAGGTGCTCGCCCTTCTCGATGAAGATGGTGGCCGCGTTGTCGCTGTAGGTCGAGGCCCCGCTGCGACCGGTGAACGCACCTCGTGCGCGGCGCAGGTGCAGGTCCTCCACCACGAGATAGGCGGGCATCGTGTCAGCGGGCGTGTTGGAGCCGCCAATCTTCAGGATGCCGCGCTGCTCGCTCCAGAAGTTGAGCTGCGAGCGCGTCGTCGCGTTCTCCCCGACGATGACCGGCAGGTTGCCCGCCGCGTCGCGCACCCCGCGCACGGTGATGGGCGCGGAGGCCGTGCCTCGCACTCCCAGCACCCACTTCTCCGCATAGGGCGTCGGGCGGGCATGGATGAACACCGTGTCACCGGGCTGGAGCGACTCCCAGGGCACGGCGCCAATGCTGGCGAGAGGCTGGCCCGGGCCCACGCGGTACTCGGCGGCCTGGGCGACGAGCGACTGAAGCAGGACGAAGAAGACCCAGCGGAAGCGGTGCATTTCACGGAGTGTGACGCGGCTCCGGTGGGGCGGTCCACCGGGGGTCGTGGCGGGGCGGGCGACGCGGGGCCGACTCGTGGGAAAGGAGGACAGGGGGACTGGATGATTCCTCCGGCCCGGAGTGTAGTTCTCCCCCGCATGCCCCTTCTGCGTCAGGTCATCGTCCTCCAGTCCCTCCGCGAGCTCGGTCGCCTGGCCCCGGACCTCGCTCGCAATCGGGCGGAGCGCTCACTGGAGGCCAGCCTCCAGAGTCTGCGAGAGGCCAGCCTCACGACGCTCGGCATGGAGCTGGATACGCTGACGCTGTTCGATGCGCGCTCCGTCGTGCGGTTGTTCGCGCACGCGGAGCAGGCGCGCATCCTCGCCCACTTGATGGACGAGCGGGCCCGCACCCTCGCGGAGCATGGCGACTTCGTGGGGGCGCTGTCGGACACCGTCTACGCGGGGCAGCTCCTCGCGTGCTCCCGTCAGCGCTTCGGCGTCCTGCGGGACGCGGGCGCGGCGGATGCCCTGGAGCGCGAGCTGCCCAAGCCGCCGACCTGAGCGGCCTTGAGGGCTCAGGACGCGGCGCGGGCGCGGGGCCTGCGAGCGACCTCCGCGCCACAGGCGACCGCGTGACGCGCGAGGGCTTCGTCCAGCGCCGCGTCGTCCAGCTTCACGCCCTTCTCGCGCCAGAGATTGTCCACCTGGAGCACGCCCTCGCGCACGCGGGCTTCCAGTCGCCCCACGAGCTGTCCCCGGTGCAGCAGCGGACACACGTACCAGCCCCACTGTCGCTGCGCGGCGGGCTTGTAGACCTCCCAGATGTAGTCGAAGCCGAACGCCACGCTCACCAGCCCCCGGTCCCAGAGCACCGGGTCCAGCGGCCCCAGGATTCGCATCCGAGCGTCGGGCTCCGGAAACTCGCGCTCCCGAAAGCCCAAAGGCGCCAGGTACCGTCGGGGCGAGCCCGGCACGGTGACTTCCTCCAGGAGCCCTTCGGCGACCAGCGTGTCGGGCAGCGCCGAGGTGCGCACGTCGGACAGCATGGACCAGTGCGGTCCGCTGGCGCGGCTCAAGAGGCCAGCGGCCTCCACGCGTTCGCTCAGGGCCCAGCGCTCGAACGTGTGTTTCACGCGGGCGTCGGCCATCCGGGGCAGGGCGCGTCCAGGCACGTCGTACACCTTGCCGCCGGGGCCGCGTCCGCACACCACCACCTGGCAGCGCGTCCAGAGCACCTCCAGCGCCATGGCGGTGGCGCGCGCGGTGCCCTTCCATCCGCTCCAGTCGATGGGCACCACCGCGCCGTGGTCCTTCAATTCGCGAGAGGAGGACGGGCCTCGCTGCGTCACCTCGTCCAGCACGGCGTGCAACACCGGCTCGGGGATGCGCTTGAGCCGCTCCTCCAGCCGCCACCAGGGGGCCTGGGCCGCGCGCTCGCGGTAGTACGGGAAGGCGCTCGCGGGCAGCAGGCAGCGCTCCTTGGCGAAGTGCTCGAAGGCGTGGCCCGGCAGCAGGTGGCGGTACACGTCGCCGCGAGCGATGCCCTCCACGCGCGCCAGCGCCACCAGGTCCGCGTTGGTGCCGATGACATCCAGCGGGTCCAACTGGATGCAGCGCAGCGACTTGAGGAGCGCGCGAACTCCGCGCGCCCCGGGAGGAAACAGGGGGCGCGCGAGTCCCAGGTGTCCGACGAGGTAACGCCGCGCCTCGTCGGGCTGCAGCACGGTGGGAACGGGAAGCGAAGTCGAGGGCACGGCGCGGACGTTAGTCGCTGCCCCCTGGCTCAGTCGCGCTCTGGAGGTGCGGCTTCTTCCTCTTCCTCGACGGCGCGGCCCGAGGGCTCGGGCTCCAGGCGGGCTTGCCGCTGACTGGCCTCCCAGGACTCCTCCGCGTCATGGGCGTGGACGACGGAGGCCTCCGCGTCATCCTGCGCGCTCGCCCAGGTGGTGTGCCCTCCGGCGTAGCCCTCCAGGGGCCGAGCGCCTCGTCGCGCCTCCACCTCCAGGTCCTTCTGCTCCTGCTCGCGCAGCCGCTGTCGCTCCTGCTCGCGTTCGCGCTGGTGCTGCCGGTCGATGATGGGGTCGTCCGCCATGGCGCTGACACCTCCTGTCAGCAACCTGCGGACGACGCCCGAAGACGACAGCGAGGCGGTGCACGGGGCCGAAGGGACGCATGCTCGGTGGGCGAGCGGTATTCCCCCGCTCGCCCCCGCGTCGCTCAGCCCGGCCGCATGCGCAGGACGACCTTGCCCGTCGCGCGCCGACTCTCCAGTTCGCGCAGGGCCTGCGCTCCTTGTTCCAGCGGGAAGACGCTGCCCACCACCGGCTCGAGGATGCCCTGGTCCGCCATCGCCTCCAGGTCCTTGGCGATGGTCGCCGTCACTGACGGCTCATGGAGGAGGAAGCCGCCCCAGGCCACGCCCACGACGTCGATGTTGCGCAAGAGCAGCCGGTTCACCGCCACCTCGGGAATGCGGCCTCCCGCGAAGCCCACCACCAGCAGCCGTCCCTCCGGCGCCAGCGCCTTGAGGCTCTTGTCGAAGATGTCGCCGCCCACCGGGTCCACCACCACGTTGGCGCCCAGGCCGCCCGTCTTCTCCTTCACCTGCGAGAGCCAGTCCCCGCTCGACAGCAGCACCTCGTGCGCCCCGGCCTTGCGCGCCACCTCCGCCTTGCGCTCGTCACTCACCACCGCGAGCACCCGCGCCCCCGCGCCGCGCGCCACCTGCACGGACGCTGTTCCCACACCGCCCGCGGCGCCATGCACCAGCACCGTCTCGCCGGCCTTCAAGCGCCCGCGCCGGTGCAGCGCGAAGTGCGCCGTGTGGTAGTTCATCACCACGCCCGCCGCCGCCTCGAAGCTCCACCGCGCGGGGATGCGGAACACCATGTCCGGCGAAATCGCCGCCACCTCCGCGAAGCCTCCCAGCCCGAAGCTGAACGCCATCACCCGGTCGCCCGGCTTCACCGTCGCGCTCGCGGGCGCGGAGCGCACCACGCCCGCCACCTCCACGCCCGGCACGAAGGGCACTGGCGGCTTCAACTGGTACTGCCCCCGTGTCAGCAGCAGGTCCGGAAAGCTCACCCCCGCGGCCACCACGTCGATGAGCACCGCATCCGCCGCGTCGGGCTCCGGCACCTCCACCAGCGTGAGGCCCTCGGGTCCTTCCAGTCGCTGCAACTGAAGTGCGCGCATGTCCCTTCCTCCCAGCGCGGGAGCCTCGCGCACCCCAGCGCATCCGCAAAGGGACACACGGTGGCTGCCCCGTGGAACTCCCCGTCAGGCGCGGCGCGGGGCGCGCGTCTCCCGAGAGGATTTCCGGCGTCCGGCCGGTACAGCCCTACACGCCCTGGGTGCTTGAAGTCGCTGGTTCGAATCCAGCTCTCCCGACTGTCTTCCGGGAGATAGCTCAGTGGTAGAGCGCGAGCCTGAAAACGCATGGCCGCACCACTCGGACGCCGGAATCCCTCCCACCCTCAATTCCTGTCGAAATTGCCGCCGAAATTGCCCGGGGCCTCGCGCGCGGACCTTGGCTGACTGTCTTCGGTCACGCTTTTTTCTGGAAATTCTGAGGGGGCTAGGGTTACCCACTACGTCGCATGAATCCGTGAAAGCAGTGGGTAGGGCACCCATAAGTCATTGAAATGCATGGGTATTTTTCCCAAAACTCGTAATTTAAGAATAGGCTACTTAGTGAAATTATCGCGCAACCTTGAAATACGTAACCATCCCGTGGCACTGTGCTTCCTAATCTTTCCGCTTAGGAGGATTACAATGGTGAATCAGCGAGTGCGCGGTGCACTTGGTGTTGCGGCGCTGTCCTTCCTTGTTGGTTGCAATGAGTCCACCCCTGCTCCCGAGGCCAAGCCCCAGGAAACCGCAAGCAAGACCGCGGCCCTGGAGTCCGGGACGAAGATTCTCGCGAAGGATGCTTCAGACGTCCCGACGTTCATCACGGGCAAGCTGAGCCCCATCGCGATTGCGCCCGCGGGCGCGGCGTCCATGCGTGAGGCCGAGCTGGCCCCCGCGGTAGCCGCCGTGGCTCCCCTGTTCCACCTGAACACGGGCGACCTGTTCCTGAAGAAGGCCTACACGGACCTCCAGGGTGACAGCCACTTCCGCTATGGCATCCGGGTCAACAACATCCCCGTGCTGGGCGGCGAGCTGCGCATCCACGCCCGCAATGGCGAGGTCTACGCGGCGAACACCAACACCCGCAGCGACCTGAAGGCCGAGACCAAGGCCGGCGTCGATGTGTCGGTGGCGAAGGCGTCCCTCCAGGCCGACCGTGAGACGCACGAGGGTCTGGTCATCCAGGAGGAGAGCGAGCTCGTCTACTGGCGCGACTCCGACCAGCTCATCCTCGCGTACAAGCTCACCCAGACGGGTGAGAAGCGCGACGGCACGCCGGTTCGCGACGACGTGCTCGTGAACGCGAAGAACGGCGATGTGATGGCCCGCCTGCCGCGCATCCACACGGCGCTCAACCGCCGCCTGCACAACGGCAACAACACCACCACCCTGCCGGGTGCGCTGGCTCGTTCCGAGGGGCAGCCCGAGCACGCCGACGAGGTCGTCAACACCAACTACGACCACCTGGGCACGGTCTACGACTGCTACCAGGAGCTGTACGGCCGTGACTCCATCGACAACACCGGTGGCGTCCTCATCAGCACCGTGCACCACCGCGTCGCCTACGTGAACGCCTTCTGGGACGGTACCCAGATGGTGTACGGCGATGGCGACGGCGTGAACGCCAGCAACCTGGCGAACTCGCTGGACGTGACGGCGCACGAGCTGACCCACGCCGTGACGGAGCACGAGTCCAACCTCACCTACTCCGGTGAGTCCGGCGGCCTGAACGAGTCCATGTCGGACATCTTCGGCGCGGTGTGCGAGTGGTTCGGCGACGGCAAGGTCGTCAGCAACCGTACGTGGCTGGTGGGCGACGACATCTGGACCCCGTCCATCCCGAACGACGCCCTGCGCTACATGGCGAACCCCACGCAGGACGGTGACTCGCTCGACTACTACCCGGACTACTCCTCCGGCGTGGACGTGCACTACAGCTCCGGTATCCCCAACCTGGCGTTCTACCTGCTCTCGCAGGGTGGCACGCACCCGCGCGCCAAGACGACGACGGTGGTTGCGGGCATCGGCATCGAGAAGGCCGGGCAGATCTTCTACCGCGCCAACCGGGACATCCTCCTGGCCGGCTCCAACTTCGATGCGGCCAAGCTCGCCACCGAGCAGGCCGCGGCGCAGCTGGGCTACACCGCCGCTGAAATCGAGTCGGTGAGCAACGCCTGGAAGGCGACGGGCGTCGGCGTGCCCATCATCGTCGTCTCGGACCCCATCGAGAAGGACGTCCCCATCTCGAACATCTCCGGTGGCCGCGGCGAGAAGAAGTACTGGGATGTCACGGTGCCGGAAGGCGCGTATGACCTGACGTTCACCATCTCCGGTGGCACGGGCGACGCGGACATGTACGTCCGGTACGGCAATGCTCCCACGACGAGCCTGTACGACTGCCGTCCGTACCGCTCGGGCAACGCGGAGAGCTGCCCGTTCCCCACGCCGAACCACGGCAAGTGGTACGTGATGCTCAACGGCTTCAGCCCCTACACGGGCGTGACGCTGACCGTCACCTGGAAGGGTGGCTACGTGCCCGTGCAGAGCGGCGTGGCCGTGAAGAACCTCTCTGGCGCGGCGGGTTCGTCGCGGGTGTTCACCATCCAGGTTCCGGAGCGCAAGCCCGGCACCGGCACCAACAGCCTGTACATCCAGACGGGCGAGGGTGAGGGCAACCCGGACATCTACGTGAAGCTCGCGTCGGCGCCGTCGAAGTTCGACTACGACTGCCGCAGCGTCAAGGAGCACCAGTCCGAGGTGTGCAACCTCATCAACGTGCCGGCCGGCAAGTACTACATCGAGGTCTTCGGCGCCAAGGGTGGCTACGACGGCATCGCGTTCATCGCGTCGCACAAGTAAGCACCTGACGTAACCGGCGCGGCCTTCGGGTCGCGCCGGACCAGGCCCCGGTCGTCCGTTTCCTCACGGACGTCCGGGGCTTTGTCATGTGCGGGGTTCGTCAGAGCGGGCGGACGGCGGGGCCCGGCAGGATTTCGCGCAGGCACCGCTCGATTCCGCCCCGGTGCTTCCATTGCTGGGGGTAGCCGAGCGACACCTCCTCGAAGCGCACTCCATCCCGCCACTGCGTCAGCGGGATGTGGAGGTGGCCGGTGACGACGACTTCCGCCCGGTAGCGCGCGTGCCAGTCCTCGGTGCGCTTGGTGCCGCACCAGATGGAGAAGCGGGGGATGCGCGGCAGGCGCACGTGCTCGTGGCGCAGCGGGTAGTGATTGACGAGCACGGTGGTGCAGCCCGCGGGCAGGGCGTCGAGCCGCGCCTGGGTCGCCTCGACGCGCGCGGCGCACCACGCGGAGCGGGTGGGATAGGGCTCGGGATGCAGCAGCACCTCGTCGGTGCACAGCAGGTCATCCTCCCAGGCCCACTCCAGCGCCTTGTCCTCCGGCACGTGGTCCGGGCGGAACGAGTAGTCGTAGCCCAGGAACATGGGGACGATGACGCGGTGCGGGCCCTCGCCGGGCCAGCGCGGGTAGGGGTCCTCGGGGGTGAGCGCGCCGTGGCTGCGGCACAGCGCCACCAGTCGCTGGTAGCGCGCGTCGCCTTTCAGCGGGGGTTGCTCGGAGGGCAGGGTCCACAGTTCGTGGTTGCCCGGCACCCAGATGACCTGTCGGAAGCGCGCCGTCAGGGTGCGCAGCATGAAGTCCATCTCGGACAGGGTTTCGCCCACGTCGCCGGCGACGATGAGCCAGTCGTCCGGGAAGAAGGGGAGGGTCTGCAGGGCCAGCCGGTTGTCGGCGTGGCGCAGATGCAAGTCGCTGATGGCGTAGAGCTTCATGGCGGAGCGGGGGCCACCTTAACGCGGGTGGCGGGAGCGCGCCGCACCGTGAGGTGTCCGTGCCTCAGGCCGAGCACGTCCAGGGGCGCGCGCCCAGGGCCCGCAGCAGCGCATGCACCTCCGAGGGCGGCGCGGCGCGGTCCATCCAGGTGATGCCCCGGAGACACGGCCTGGCCGGAGGGCGCACCGCATGGAGCGCGCAGGCCGTGCACGGGTGGCGCGCGCGCACCTGCTCCAGCAGGCCCAGCCCATCCCCATCCGGCAGCAGGTCTCCGCTCACCACCACGCGCGGCGGTTCCTCCTGTACGAGCGCGAGCGCTTCCGTCATGTCGCGCGCGAAGCGCTTGTCACCTGGCAGGTCCCTCGCGAGTCGCCGCAGCGCCGCGAGCGCGAGCGGGTCTTCGTCCACGAACAAGAAGGTGAGTACGGGCTTCGCGGTCATCGGTTTCGACGCCGTCACGGTGAGGGGAACGCCTCAGGTCAGGTTCCCATAAGACTACCTGGGAAGTTCTTGGATGCCAACCTCTCAAGTCATATCGACATGGGCGGACCCGGTAGGTTAACGAACATGGAAAAGACCCTCGCATCCCGCCTCGGAGGAGCTGCGCGCCTCGCACGGACTCGCCTGAATCTGACGCAGGCCGACGTCGCGGAGCGCATCGGTATCGCGAGTGAAGTCTACGGGCGACTGGAGCGCGGCCACATGTTGCCGAGCATCCAGACCTTCCGCCGGCTGTGCGTGGTGCTCTCCATCTCCGCAGACGAAGCGCTGGGTCTCAAGCCGACCCAGGACGTGAAGTGGGCCGCGGAGCCTCCCAGCGAGTATGGCGAGTCCGGTGAGCTGCGCCGCCTGCTGCGTCGGGCCAAGCAGTTGGACCGCAGCGCCATCCGCCTGCTGAGTGTCCTGGCCGCGCAGTTCCGGCCCAAGGGCAACGGCTGACGCCCGGCCGTGCGCTACGTACTGGCGCGCGCGGCCTCCAGCTTCCCCAGCCGCTCCCGGAGCTTCTTCGCGGAGGGGAACCCGTGGAAGAGAACCACCTGGGGGTGGCCCTCCAGCGTCTCGCGTTCGGTGGGCTCCTTCGACAGGAGCGCGCGGTCGACTCCGAGCAGGAGTCCTGTGTCCGGTCGCGTGCGCAGCTCCGCGAGCCTGCGTGTCAGGGCGCTCGCGTGCCAGGGGTGAAAGAGCTCCAGCGCGACTTCCTGGCGCGACGCGCGGTGACGGAAGGTCAGGTCCGGCACGCACAGGCTCGCGGCGCCCACGTGTCGGGGCAGCGGCGTCAGGTCCAGCTCCCACGCGTCATCCGCGAAGCTCGCCGACAGCGACATGACTTCCTCCGGCACGTGGCCCAACGCGGCGGGTAGGGGCGAGACGAGCGGGTCCTTGTCGCTCAGGGTCAGCGTGGCCTGCCGGCGCGAAGGCTCCACGGTGGCCTTCAGCTCCCAGCGCTCCAGCACCGGGACGACCGACAGGAACGAGGCGAGCTGCAGGCCGTACTTCTTCTGCATCGCCAGCATTGCGCCGGGCCCTTCCACCTCCAGCTCCCAGTCCGGCCCATCGCGGCGCACCTCCGCGACGAGGCGGCAGAACTTCAGCCATCGCAGCACCTTGCGCACGCGCAGCAGCTCCGGTGAGCGAGCCCGCAGCGTCAGGCGCCTGGCCGACAGCAGCGGCCCCTGGGCCAGAGCCAGGTTGTAGCGGTCCACGAGCACCTGCGCCGTGGGGGCTTCGCCATCCCAGCCCAGGAGCTTTCGATTCCCAGGCAGGTCCGCGTAGAGCGCGGCCCGTGCGTCGGTCAGGGGCACTCCGAGGGCTTGCTCCAGACGTGCCTCGTAACCCTCCACGGAGGTGTCGGGGGGCAGCGTGCGCAGGGTTCGGGCGGCCGTCGTGAAGCGCTCCCAGCGGGCTTCGGAGGCGCCGGGCGCGGGCTCTTCGAAGACGAGCCGGTCCAGGACGAGCTTCACCAGTCCGCGCGCGATTTTAGGGCGGGTGAAGGCCCCGGCCGACAGGCCCAGGGTTTCCTCCACGTCGTCACTCGTCTCGCCCCGGGATGACTCCACGGTGGCAAGCAGCTCCGAGGCCAGGGACAGCAGTGCCTCATCGTCGCGCTTCACGAAGGCGGGGCGCAGCACGCCCTTGTTCACGCGGAAGGCGAGCAGCTCGCGCGTCAGCATATGCAGCCTCGTGGCAGGACGCGGCGAGCCAGTCCAGCCCCGACGGTGAGTCGCGCGGGCATCAGCACCTCAGGGTTCCTCCTGATAGGCGTCGTGCTGACGTCGCCGCTCGCTGATGCCGCTCTCCGCCGTCTGCGCGGAGCACACCTCGTACAAGAGCGCGCGCTTTCCGGGGCGCTTGCGCAGGATGCGTCCCAGTCGCTGTACATGTTCGCGCACGCTGCCGCTGCCGCTGAGCACCACGCCCACGCGCGCCTCGGGCACGTCGACCCCCTCGTTCAGCACACGTGAGGTGAGCAGCACGGGCAGCTCCCCGGAGGAGAAGGCCGCCAGCAGCGCCTTGCGCTCCGGCACGGGCGTGTGATGCGTGAGGGCGGGAAGCAGCAGCCTTCGCGCCAGCGTGTACACCGTCTCGTTGTCGTCGGTGAAGACGAGCACGCGGTCCTCGCGGTGCTCCAGGAGGATGCGCCACAGCACCTCCTGTTTGCCGCTGGAGGTGAGGGCGATGCGGCGCTGCTCGCGGTAGGCGCGATACGCGGCCCGGCCCTCGTCGCTGCGCTGGCTCTGCGCCAGGAAGCGCGCCCACCCGTCCGGCGCGGACAGCCGCACGCCCAGCTTGCGCACGAAGTTGAGATAGAGCGCCCGTGCCTCGTCGTAGCGAGCCTTCTCGTCCGCCGTCAGCGGCACCGCCACCTGCTTCACCTCGTAGGGCGCCAGGTACTCGCCCTGAAGCTCGCGGATGTCGGTGCGGTGTACGCGTGGGCCCAGCAGTTCCTCGCACACCCGCTCCCCGCCGTCCGTGCGCTCCAGCGTCGCGGTGAGGCCCAGCCGGTAGGGCGCCAACGAGCCCTCCGCGATGAAGCGGTAGCTCGGCGCCGGCAGGTGGTGACACTCGTCGCAGACCAGCAGGCCGAAGCGGTTGCCGTGGAACTCCGTCTGCATCGCCGCCGAGTCGTACGTCGTCACCGTCAGCGACTGTCGGTCACTCACCCCGCCGCCCAGCATCCCCACCGGCACGGAGAAGTGGCGCGCGAGCACGCCCTGCCACTGCGTCATCAAATCCAGCGTCGGCACCACCACCAGGGTGGGCCGCTTCACGTGGGCGATGGCCAGCACCGCCAGCAGCGTCTTGCCCGCGCCCGTCGGCAGCTCCACCAGGCCCCGTCCCCCTGCCTTCGTCCACGCCTCCAACGCCGCGCTCTGGTGGGGAAACGGCTGGATGGGAACGGTCAGCGCCATCTCGAGCGGCTCGAAGCGCTTCGCCCGGTCGTCGTACCCCACGCCCAGCTCCCGCAGCCGCAGCACCACGTCGCGGTAGTGCCATGCCGGCGCGCGGTACACACCCGTGCGACCATCCTTCTGGAACAGGGCGAGCAGCCGCGCGTCATCCGGCAGCGTGGGAGCCACCAGCGTGCCGCAGTCGAAGTGGAGCTCGCAGGAGCCGTCCATGGGCGCCGATGGGACCTAGCCGGTCAATCCACGTTCCGCCAGCCACATCGCGAAGGCGAGAGGGAAGTCGTGGCCGCGCATGTCTCCTTGCAGGAGGCCCCGCGTTCGGGATACCCACCCGCGCCCATGCGTTTTGTCTCGCTCGTTCCCTTGCTGTGTGGGCTGGCAGTCGTCGCCCAGGGTGGTCTCAACAAGCGCTTCGCCGGCCAGTGGGGCCTGCTGGGCGCGGTGTTGATGAACATGGTGGTTGCGACGGTGGCCACCTTCGCCGTGTACGCGGTGGCGCGCTCCGTGCCCGGCCTGTGGCCCGAGGCCGCCGCACAGGGGCGCTTCTCCGGCTTCACCTTCTGGCACCTGCTGCCCGGGTTGTGCGGCGTCGTCATCGTGGTCGGCATGCCCTGGGCCATTGGCCGCGTGGGCGCCGTGCATTCCGTCCTCCTGCTCATCGCCGCGCAGCTCGCCACCAGCCTTGTCTGGGATGCGATGGTGGAGAACCGTCCCGCCACGCTCGCCCGGGTGCTGGGGTCTGCGGTCGCCTTCTCGGGTGCGGCCATCGCGGTCTGGAAGGGTTAGGTTTCCAGTCAGATGCGTCGCGTCCTCATCGCCAGCCCCCATGTCGCTTCGCGCGAGCTGCTGCGCCGCGTCCTCGCGGTCGACGATGAGAGCCTGGCCATCTCCGCCACCGGCGACACCGACGACGCGCTCGCGTCCATCACCTCGTCACCACCCGCGCTCGTGGTGGTGGACCTGCGCAGGCAGGACGAGGACCACCCGCTCTTCCTCGGGCTCTTGCGCAAGCGCTACCCGACGCAGCCGGTCATCGCGCTGGTGCCGGGCCGCATGCGCGTCTTCGACGGCAGCCACGAGCGCGTCATCGACGCCCCGGGTGACACCACCGAATCCCTCCACCACCTCCTCGATGCGCTGAGGACCGCGGTCCGGGACCTGGTCGCCCAGGAAGTGTTGAGGGTGCTGCGCCCGCCGGTGGGACGGGCCTGAAGCCTCACAGGCGCAGGCGGTAGCCCAGGCCTCCCGCGAGGAAGCCTCCGACATTCACATCGCCCGTGGTGACGAAGTCCAGCGGGGCCAGGTGGTAGTGCGTTTCGAAGAAGAGGCCGCCGGGGCCCAGTGGAAGCTCCAGCCCCGCGAGCGCTTGCAGGCCCAGGCCGCCACCGCTCTCCGACGCGGTGGCGCCGAAGAGGTCGGACGTGGCGCGGTGCAGGTACAGCCCGGGGCCACCTCCCACGTACGGCGTCAGCGGACCCAGGGCCCGTTCGAAGCGGAAGACCGCCGACAGCAGGAAGGCGACCTCGCGCACCGCGAGCGTGTAGCGGCCATCCGGAGGCGGCGCGCCGAAGCCCCCCAGTTGTGAGTCCGTGAGCGCACCGGAGGCCTGCGGCCGGTGGTAGTTCACCTCCAGCACCACCGCGAGCCGTCGCTTCAAGAGCGGCGTGACGTAGCCCAGCTCCAGGCCCAGGTAGAGGTCTCCCCCCAGCGGCGCGGTGGACTTGAAGAAGCCCACCTTCGGCGCCAGCAGCACGCGGCCTCCTCCGACACCTTCCGTCGAGGCGGCGGACTTCGAGCCGGAAGCGGCGAGCGCGGTGAGCGCGACGAGCACGAGTGCGTTCATGGCAGGAGGGCTCCAGGCAGGGGAGGGGCCCCGTCGTCGGAGGTGCGCGTCGCGGTCGGCTCGGCCACCACGGTGAAGCCCTCCGACGCGGGCACCGCTCCCACCGCGCCGCTCGGGTCGATGACCTCGAGCGCATAGGGCCCGCCGGGGGCGAGGCCGTTGGGGCACTTGGGGTCGCTGACAGGCTCCTCGAAGCCCGAGCACGTGGGCAGCTCCGCGGTGACCTCGTTGGCCGACACCCGCGTCACCGCGCGCAGCGGAATGCGCTGCAACACGGAGGGGGCTGTCTTCAAGGACGCCAGCACGAAGAGCTCCGGCGCGTCCGTGAAGCCGCGCTGGTCGCCCGTGGGGGCATTGAAGAGGCGGATGGCGGTGTTGCTCAGCTCGCCGCCGGACCTGGGCGTCAGCGTGAGTGCCCCCAGGTGGGGATAGCGGAGGTCGACCGCGCCAGGAGCGATGTCCGCGCAGCCCTCAGGCTGGGTGACCACCAGGTCATAGAGGCCCTCGGGAGTGCCCGGCGGAATCTCCGACTCGATGCGCGTCGTCGAAACGACGGTGACGAAGAAGAGCGGCAGGTCGGTCTCGCCCTCGCGGCGCAGGACGATGATGGGGGACGAGCCTGGCTGGAAGTCGCTGCCCTCGATGACGATGGGATTGGTGCCCGTGGCCGTGTACCCATCCACCGGAGGCACCACGCGAGTCACCGTGGGAGGCGGCACCACCCTCACCGCGTCCGGCAGCGAGCCGGTGCCGCCCAGGGGATTGGCGACCTCCACTTCATAGGTGCCCGGGGCGAGCTCCACCGGAGGCGTGCTGTCGCGCGTGGGAACGTTGAGCACGAGCAGCTCCGGACGCACGTAGAAGACCTGGCT
Organism: Myxococcus sp. CA039A; assembly: GCF_013336645.1. Classification (NCBI taxonomy): domain Bacteria; kingdom Pseudomonadati; phylum Myxococcota; class Myxococcia; order Myxococcales; family Myxococcaceae; genus Myxococcus; species Myxococcus sp. CA039A. The sequence continues at coordinate 26,724 of NZ_JABUMQ010000135.1, forward strand.
CCGCGTCAGCGTGTACGTGGATGGCCCTCGCAGCGTCACCACGGGCAGCTCCACCGTCGGCGTGTCCGTGAGCGCCTCGCCGGGGACGGGCGTGAAGCGCTTGCCCACCACTTCCAGGCTCCAGCCTGTCTGCCCGCCCTGCGCGTTGCAGACCTGGGGAAGCTCGCTGACGCGGGCGCGGGGGTTGACGATGCGCTCCACCGCGGGCGAGGGCCCCTCCGTCGTGCGTGAGCACGCGCTGAGGGCGAGCAGGGCCGTGGTGACGACTTGCAGGCGCAAAGCGATTCCTCCCTTTCGGCAAACAACGCGCATGCACGTTAGGCCGCCCACCCTGGAGGCCCGGAGATTTTTCCGGTTCCGACCGGTGGCCTCATCCCCAAGGACGATGGCCTCCCCGCAACCGCGCGTACTCACTGGCTTCGAGCGCCCCGCAGGCGTCGGCACGGCGAATGCTATGGGTTCAGGCAGCGGGGGAAGACGCGGTCCGGTGGGGGG
>NZ_JABUMQ010000136.1:0-27186 GCF_013336645.1 Myxococcus sp. CA039A
CTCCTCGCCCAGCGACGCAGGGGTGCCCTGCTCGGACTCGCCGTGGGCAACGCCCTCGCCGTGCCCACCGCGCACCGTCCGCTGCAGGCCGCGCCCTTCCCCTCTATGGCGGATGGGCCCTACGACAGATTGATGGGCGGAGGCCCTCATCAGCTGCGCAAGGGTCAGGTGACGGAGGAGGTCCACCTGGCCTGTTGCCTGGGGCACAGCCTGCGCGACTTCAAGCGCTATGACGCCGCGGACGCGCTGCGCCGCTACCGGGCCTGGCAGCCTCACGCCTTCGACGTCAGCGAGGCCATGAAGGAAGTGCTGGAGGATTGTCAGGCGGGCCTGCCGCCCCTGGGCTCGGGCAAGCGCGTCTGGCTGCGCGGCCACCGCAAGGCCGTGGGCGCTGGCAGCCTCGCGCGCATCGCCCCGCTGGGTGTGTACCTGGCGAGCGACCCGAAGGCCCGCACCCAGGCCACGCTGGAGGACTCCGCGCTCACCCACTTCGACCCGCGCTGCCAGCTGGCGTGCGCCGCCTTCACCGCCGCCATCGCCAAGGCCGTGACATCCGGCGCCGACCTGAAGGCCGAGGACCTCCTCACCGCCGCGGAGTCCGGCATCCTGCTGGCTGGCGCGGCGTTGGGGCGCTCCGCCCCCGACTACGTCCAGGAGGTCTCCTTCGCCTCCAGCCTGCTGCGCGAGGACCTGGCGCGCGCCCGCGACGACGACCCCCGGCTGTACGGTCCGGACCTGCACGTGCACCGCGCCCAGCACGCCATCCACGTCGCCTTCCGACTGGCCTTCTGGGAGCTGCTCCACGCGCCCACGGCCCAGGCCGCCCTCATCGACGTCATCCACCGGGGCGGAGACACCGAGGTCCACGGCGCGGTGACGGGCGCGCTGGTGGGTGCCTTCCACGGCGAGGAGGCGCTGCCCGCCGAATGGCGCAAGCAGGTGCTGGAGGCGCTCGGCACGGTGAAGGGCCCGCTCTGGGACGTCTACCACCCCCGGCATCTGCTGAGCCTGGTCCCCGCCTGACGTCGCCCGTGCGGGGCGCTGGATACACGAAGCCCGCGGGGGACGGTCCTCAGGGGGACGCCCGCCGCGGGCTCGTTGCCACGCCAATGCGGCCTGGGGGCCGCGACTGTCACTCAGGCCAGCAGGTCGATGACCACCACGCCCCGCTGGGGCTTCTCTTCGTCGGTTTCAGTCCTACGACGCGGGCGGTCGTCGGGCATGGGCAGCGGCAGCTCCACCACGGGCCTGTCGTGCTCCTCCCGGCGGCGCTCCCTGCGCTTGATTTCTTCGATGATGAAGGCGTCGAGCATGGGTTTCCGTCTCCCCTCAGCCTACGTACCCCGATGTACGCCCGCCGTCCCGCCCAGAAATCACTGCCACCACTCTCAGATGCAAATTAAGAACCCCGGTTCCGCACTGGGTACACTGCCGCCATCTCGCACGGTTGCTCGTCCGCCATCCGACATCCGAGCCAGGGGAACCGTGGCGTAGATGTCATGGAGACCCGAAACTTCCGGTCGGGATGGTGTTGATTCTAATGCCCTCGCGACGGCCCGCAAGCGGACCCACTCCCCGGCACACCTCCGGCGTTCGGGGCGGCGGGCACCCGGCGGAAGGGCCTGCCCGCCTGTCTACTCCCAGGCGGGCGGGTCAGCGAGGAACATGGGGTCTAGAGCGACCCCTGTCTGCCACGTTCAGGGCGCCTCGGCGCGGCGCTTGAACGCCTCCAGCATCTTCGGCAGCGACGTGTCGACCAGGGCGTTGACGACGGCCTTGGGCACCAGCAGGCCCAGCGCCATCTCCACGTTGTAGGTCGCGCGCGTCTTGCCCTCGCCTTCGGGCTCCAGCACCCAGCTGCCCTTGTTGTCCTTCATGACCTCGCCCTCGATGAAGGACCAGGACATGCGGCGCGGGCGCTCCTCCACCACGCGGATGGAGTAACGGACCGTCTTCATCACGTCGACCTTGTAGTGGACGTCGACGGTGTTGTCCTTCCGGTTCGCGGTGCGGGTCTCCTTCACCTCGGACAGGAACTCCGGGTAGCGCTCATACTGGGTGATGACGTCGAACACCTTTTCGATGGGGGCGTTGATGACGATGGTCCGCGAGGCGCCAGGCATGGTGTCGGTCTCCGAAAGCGTCGAGGGGACGGCCTAGAAGGCAGCGTAGCCCGGCTTCTTGTCGAACTTGTGCAGGGACTGGATGAAGCGCACGGTGCTCGTCTTGCTGCGCATGACCACCGAGTGCGTCTCGCAGCCGCCGCCGAAGAAGCGCACGCCCTTGAGGAAGTCGCCGCTGGTGACGCCGGTGGCGGCGAACATCACCTCGCCCCGGGCCAGCTCCTCGGCGGCATAGATTTTCGCCATGTCGGTGATGCCCATCTTCTTGGCGCGCTCGATTTCGCCCGGGTTGCGGGGCACCAGCCGGCCCTGCATGTCACCGCCGGTGGCGCGGATGGCCGCCGCGGCGATGACGCCCTCGGGCGCTCCACCGGTGCCCATCAGCACGTCCACGCCCGTTCCCTCGAAACACGTGGCGATGGCGCCCGCCACGTCACCGTCCTCGATGAGCCGGATGCGAGCACCCGCGGCGCGGATCTCCTTGATGAGGTCCTGGTGCCGCTCACGGTCCAGGACGACGACGGTGAGGTCCTCCACGTAGACCTTCATCTTCTCCGCGACGGCGCGCAGGTTCTCCGTGGCGCTCTTGCGCAGGTCGATGGCGCCCCGGGCGCGCGGGCCCACGGCCAGCTTCTCCATGTACGTGTCCGGCGCGTTGAGCAGCCCGCCCTTGCTGGCCATGGCCACCACGGTGATGGAGCCCGGACGGCCGTAGGCGCACAGGTTGGTGCCCTCCAGCGGATCCAACGCGATGTCCACGGCGGGGTCACCCTCGCCGCGTCGGCCCACCTTCTCGCCGATGTAGAGCATGGGCGCCTCGTCGCGCTCGCCCTCGCCAATGACGATGGTGCCGTCGATCTGCAGCGCGTCGAAGGCGCGGCGCATGGCGTCCACGGCGGCCTGATCCGACTCGTTCTTGTCGCCGCGTCCCATCAGTCGGGCGGAGGCGATGGCCGCCATCTCGGTGACGCGCACGACCTCCATTGCAAGGTTGCGATCCATCGTCTGTGCTCCTTCAGGTTCCTGCGTTCGGATGTTCCAGCAGCCGGGCCACGGACTCCGGCAACCGCGTGGGCTTGCCGTCGCGCCCCACGCACGCGTGCAGGGTACGACCGGTGCACAGCAACGTGCGCGGCTCGCCCTCGCGGAAAAGCTCGTAGGTGAACACGACCGAGGCCCGGCGCAACTCGCTCACCATCGCGCGGATGATGAGCACGTCGTCGTAGCGCGCGGGGGACTTGTACGCGCAGCTCGCCTCCGCCACCGGCAGCATCAACCCGGAGCTCTCCATCTCCCGGTAGCTGCCTCCGCGCGCGCGGAAGTACTCGCTCCGGGCGAACTCGAAGTAGCGGAAATAGTTCGCGTAATAGACGACACCCATTTGATCGGTGTCACCGTAGATGACGCGCAGTCGGGCCTCGACCATGAGGGCGCGGACCGTAGCAGGGGCTGACTGCCGCCGTCCAAGACGCCGAAGCGCTTGGCGGTTGCATCTTCCCCGTCGGGCAGTGCAGCTTCTTGGACGTATGATTCGCGCCCTCGTCCTGACCGCCCTGCTGGGTTCGCTGCCCGCCGCCGCGCGTCCTCCCCGACTCACCCTGCTCATCACCGTGGACGCGCTCGGCAGCGACGTCTTGTTGCGCAACCGGCCTCGGCTCCAGGGCGCGTTGGGTCAACTGCTCGACAGTGGCGCCTACTTCCCGTACGCGCGTTATGCCTACGCGAAGTGCCGCACCGCGCCGGGCCACACCACGCTGGCCACGGGCACCAACCCCTGGCGTCACGGCATCGTGGACAACCGGTGGGTGGACCGCTCCACGGGGAAGCTCGTCTATTCCTTCGTGGACCCGGCGCATCCGGTGCTGGAGGCGACGCTCAAGCCGGGCCAGGACGCCAGTCCCGCGAACCTCATGGCGGAGACGCTCGCGGACCGGCTGCGGATGGCCACGCAGGAGCGAGGCAAGGCGGTGGCGGTGTCGCTCAAGTCGCGCTCGGCCATCGCCCTGGCGGGCCGGCTGGGACAGGCCTGGTGGTTCGACGACGGCGTGGGGAAGTTCGTGACGGGCACCTGGTACACGAAGGAGTTCCCCGAGTGGGTGAAGCAGCTCAACGCGCGGAAGATTCCGGAGTCTTCCTTCGGCAAGACGTGGGACTTGATGCGTCCGCGCGCCGAGTACATCGGCGAGGATGACCGGAGCTACGAGGCGGACTCCTATGGCCTGGGCCGCACCTTCCCCCATCCGCTCACCGGCGGACTGAAGGAGCCGGGGCTCAACTTCTACAAGGCGTTCGGCGTCTCGCCGGACTCGCACACTCTGCTCGTGGAGGCGGCGAAGGCGGCCATCGTCGGAGAGGCGCTGGGGAAGGACGCGGTGCCGGACCTGCTCGCGGTGAGCTTCAGCGGGACGGACAACGTCTTCCATGAGTACGGCCCGTACTCGTGGGAGATGCAGGACACGATGCTGCGGCTGGACAAGGCGCTCGGGGACCTCATCTCCGCGGCCGAGCGCGCGGCTGGTGGACGCGCCAACCTGACCATCGCGCTGGTGGCGGACCATGGTGGAGCGACGGCGCCCGAGCAGTGGGCAGCCGCGGGACTTCCCGCGCAGCGGATGAACCCCAAGACTATCAGCGAGGGCATCTCCGCGATGGTGAAGGAGCGCTTCGGCCCGGACGTCACGGTGATGATGGAGGAGCTGGACGTGTACCTCGGCGGCCCCGCGCTGACGTCGGGCAAGGTGGATGGCGCGCAGGTGCGGCGCGCGGTGGCGGACTGGTTGCTGAAGCAGCCCCATGTCGTCGCGGCGGTGACGCATGAAGAGCTCTTCTCCGCGCCGGACCCGGCGGGCTACCTGGCGCCCCTGCGCAAGGGCTACTACCCGGAGCGCAGCGGCGACGTGGTGTACCTGCTGCGGCCCTTCCAGGTCGTCTACTTCGACCCGGAGGGAAGCACGCACGGCTCGCCGTATTCATACGACTCCCAGGTGCCCGTGGTGTTCGCGGGCAAGGGCATCAAGCCGGGGATGTACATGACGGAGATCGACCCGGTGGACGTGGCGCCCACGCTCGCGGCGCTGCTCGAGATGGGGATGCCCGCGTCCACGGAGGGCAAGCCTCGCGCGGAGATTCTCACGGGGAAGTGAGCGGGATTCGAGGACTGGGACCTCCCGCGTGAGGTCCCCGCCGACGGGACGAGCAGCTCAGCGCACCGATGCGAGAAACCCGTCGAGCACGCTGTTCACCCAGGCCGGTGCATCGAGCTGCACCCAGTGCCCGGTGACGGGCTCCACCTTCTTGAACGGCAGCTCGGGCACCCGAATCTGGTACGCATCCGGCCCCTCGTTGTGCGCCGTCACGACGGACAGCTTGGGCCCCGGATAGCGACGCAGCGCGGAGACCGGGTCGAACGTCAGGAGCGACCCCAGTCCCGACCGGACCGCCACCTGAGCGGTGGCACGCAGTCCTCCGAGCACCTGCTCCCGGACCTCGGGCCGCGAGGGGGCGAGCATCGGCGCCCAGTACTCCTCGACGACCTGAAGCCACGCCTCGGTGCCCAGCACCGCCATCAGCCCCTGCGCCTGCTCTTCTGGAATCAGTCGTCCATCGGAAGCAGGGTCGAGCAGCAGCAACCCCGCCACGCGCGACGGATGCGCCTCCGCGTAGGCCGTGCAGACCGCTCCGCCCAGGCTGTGCCCCACGAGCACGAACCGCTCCAGCTTCAAGCCATCCACCACCGCCGCCACATCCGCCGCGAAGTCCTCGACGGAAATCGCTCCTTCGGTGGGGACCTCGGACTGGCCGTGGCCTCGCAGGTCCAGCGCCAGCGCCCGACGTGTCTCGCGCAGGTGCGAGAGCTGAGCCGCCCAGTGCTTCGTGCTCCCAGCGCTGGAGTGGACGAACACCACCGGAAGCCCACCCACACCACCGTCATCCACGTACAGCGTCCCAGCCGGGCCCTTCATGACGACCTCCTCGATTCAGGGGCGCGTCCAACCGCGCCATGAATCCTTGAGTACGGCCCATCCCTGTCAGAATCTGTCAGCAAATGGCACGCGTCAGCCGAGTCATGCGTCTGGTCGACTTTCTCCGGGGCCGGGAGGCCACCACCGTCGCGGAGATTTCCGCGGCGCTGGGGGTGAGTCCCCGAACCATCCACAGGGACCTCGCCACCCTGCGGGAGCAGGGCCTGCCCATCGCCAGTGACACCGGGCCGGGAGGCGGCGTTCGCCTGGAGCGAGACAGGGGTGTCACCGCCGTCCACCTCGGCGTCGAGGAGGTCGTCGCGTTATGGCTGGCCGCGAGCCTGTCGTCGACGGGGAGCGCGTTGCCGTGGGGAAGCGCGGCGCGCTCGGGGCTCGACAAGCTCTTCGCCAGCGTGCCGAGGGAGCGCTCCCGGAGCATGCGCGAGCTCTGCCAGCGCGTGGTGGTCGGCCGCCCCGCGACAGCCCGCGTTCTCGCGGACCTGGGAGAGCCTCCCGAGGAGCTGCTCGCCATCTTCGAGCAGGCGTTCCGCGAGCAGGTGTGCCTCGCCTTCGACTACGAGGACCGCCACGGGAAGAAGAGTCGCCGCTGTGTGGAGCCACACGGGCTGCTCGTCGAGTCCCCGGTCTGGTACGTGCTGGCGCGCGACGTGGAGAAGGCAGCGGCGCGCATGTTCCGGATGGACCGCGTCCACCGGCCCAGGCTGGTGCCCGAGCGCCGCTTCACGCCTGACATGGAGGGGCTCAAGGCCCAGGCCCTCGCTCAGCGGAGCAAGGGCCCGGAGTGAGCGGGGCTCAGCCCTGCGAAGGGGCGGCGCGCGGACGGCGCGTCTTCTTCGCGGCGGTGATTTCCAACGACAGGTCCATGGCCCGCGCCGAGTGTGTCAGCGCCCCCATGGAAACGAAGTCCACGCCCATCTTCGCCAGGCGCGGCAGCCGGTCCAGGGTGACGCCACCGGATACCTCGAGCGGTACACGCCCGGCCGCCAGCTTCACGGCCTCGCGAATCTGCGCGTCGTCCATGTTGTCGAGCATCACCACATCGGCGCCGTGCTCGAGTGCCTCGGCGAGTTGCTTGAGGTTGGTGACCTCAATCTCGATTTTGCACAGGCGAGGACCGTTCGCCTTGGCGAGCCGGAGCGCCTCGGAGATGGAACCACCGACGGCCGCGATGTGGTTGTCCTTGATGAGCACGCCATCGAAGAGACCGAAGCGGTGGTTGGTGGCGCCGCCCATGCGGACGGCGTCCTTGGCCAGCACGCGCATGCCAGGGGGCGTCTTGCGCGTGTCCAGCACCTGCATCTTCGAGCCCCGCACCGACGTCATCGCCTGCTGAGCCAGGGTGGCGATGCCGGCGGCGCGCTGGACGAGGTTGAGCGCGGTTCGCTCGGCGGCGAGCAGCGAGCGCAGCCGCCCGTGACACCGAGCGGCCACGACCTTGGGTTTGATCTCCTGGCTGTCCTGGCGGAGCAGCTCCACCTCGACGTCCGGGTCGACCTTGTGGAAGACGCGCGTGAAGGCCTCCAGCCCCGCGAGCACCAACTGCTCTTTGGCGACCAGCTCGGCACTGCCCTCCGCGTCAGGCGGAATGAGGGCCTGCGAGGTGACGTCTCCCGCCGCCCCCAGGTCTTCGTCAAGGGCGAGGTCGATGAGCCGATCGAGGTAATCCTGCTGCACGTCTCCTCCTGCTACCGCCGGGCCTTGGCCCGTGCCGAGGGCTTCGCCCGGGTGACCTTCTTGGCCGCCGCCTTCTTCGCGGAGGACTTCTTCGCGGGAGCTCTTCCGCCCGCCTTCTTGGCCGCCGCCTTCTTCACGGGAGCCTTCTTCGCCGCGCTCTTCTTCGAGGAAGCCCTGCCCGCGGCCTTCTTCGCCGCGCCCTTCTTCGCCGAAGCCTTGCCACCCGCGGCCTTCTTCACCGCGCCCTTCTTCGCCGAAGCCTTGCCACCCGCGGCCTTCTTCACCGCAGCGGCCTTCTTCGAGGAGGCCTTACCACCCGCCGCCTTCGCGGCAGCCCCCTTCTTCGCGGGAGCCTTGGTGCTCGCGGCCTTCGCGGAGGCCTTCTTCGCGGGAGCCTTGGTGCTCGCGGCCTTGGAGGGGGCCTTCTTCGCGGCTGCCTTCGCCGGGGCGGCCGTCGCCACGGTCGGCTTCTCGCTGGAAGCCTTCGGGGCCTTCACGGCCACCGGCTTCGCGGGAGCTTCGCTGACCTCGGAGGCAGTCGCCTGGGGCTTCGCCTTCTTGCCACCCGTGCGCGCGGGCTTGGACGCCGTGCCCTTGGACGGAGCCTCGCGGGAGTCGCCGCCCTCCTTCGCCTTGCCGAACTCGCGCATCGCGTCGTCCACGAGCCCCATGCTCATGTACGCGACGCCCAGGTCATGGTGGTCCGTGGGAGACAGGCCTTCCTTCGTCCCCTCGCGCAGCTTCGCCAGCGCGTCCTGCACCTGGGGGTCCTCCTCGGGCACGCGGCCCTCATCCCCCATCTCACCCTTCAGTTCCTGGCCCAGGTCCACGCCGCCCTTGTCTTCCTTCGACGGGGCGACCTTCACCTGGGCTGGCTGGGAGGGGGAGGCACTCTCCTCGGTGGACGTGCTGCTGCTCTCGGTCGGCAGATTCTCAGGCATGGACGGCTCCGGGGCGATCCGCTGCAGGTGATCTTCGAGCTTGGCCTTGCGCTCCTTCAACTCCTGCACGCGAGCGCGGTCCTTCTCCACCACGTCGGGCGGCGCCTTGGCCACGAAGTTGGGATTCTCCAACTTGCGCAGGATGCTGGCCGCCTCCTGCTCCGAGCGGGCCATCTCCTTGCGCAGCCGGTCCCGCTCCGCGTCCAGGTCGACGAGCCCCGCCAGCGGCACGTAGATCTCCAGATTCGTCGCCATGAAGGCCGCCGCCTGGGGAGGCTTCGGGCCCGGAGGCCCCACCTGCACGTCGGACAGGCCCGCCAGGGGCAGCAGGTAGCCGCGCCAGCGCTCCAGCAGCTCGCGCGTGCGAGCGTCCGGGCTCTGCACCACCGCCTTCACCTTGGTGGCCGGAGACAGGTTGCTCTCGCCTCGGATGGTGCGCAGTCCCTCGATGGCCGCGATGACCGGCGCCATCTCCGACTCGGCCGCCTCGTCCACCAGCGCCGTGTCCGGCGTCGGGTACGGGGCAATCATGATGCTCTCCGTCGGCCGGGTCATCGGCAGCTTCTGCCAGATCTCCTCGGTGATGAAGGGCATGAACGGGTGGATCAGCCGCAGCACGCGATCCAACGCGTAGACGAGCACCGCGCGCGTGGTGTCCTTCGCCGCCGGGTCCTCGCCATAGAGCGAGCCCTTGGCCAGCTCGATGTACCAGTCGCAGAGCTCCGCCCAGAGGAACTGGTACAGCGTGGAGGCAGCCTCCGCGAAGCCGTAGACCTCCAGCGACGCGCTGGCCTCCGTCGTCGCGCGCTGCAGCCGCGAGAGAATCCACCGGTCCGCCAGCGTGAGCGGCAGCTCCTTCGGCGAGCGGCCGTCGTACTGGTACCCCCCCATGTTCATCAGGGCGAAGCGGCTGGCGTTCCAGAGCTTGTTGCAGAACGCCTTGTAGCCGGCGAGCCGGTCCATCGACAGCTTGATGTCGCGGCCCTGCTGGGTGAGCGAGGCGAGCGTGAAGCGCAGCGCATCCGCGCCAAACGCGGGCATGCCCTGCGGGAACTTGTTCTTCAGCGTCGCGTTGAGCTGCTCGGGCTTCGCGCCGAGAATGACGTCCAAGGGGTCGATGACGTTCCCCTTGACCTTCGACATCTTCTCGCCCTTCTCGTCGCGCACCATCGCGTGCAGGTAGACGGTGCGGAAGGGCACGTCGCCCATGAAGTGCAGGCCCATCATCATCATCCGGGCGACCCAGAAGAAGATGATGTCGTGGCCCGTCTCCATGACGGACGTCGGGTAGAAGGTCTTCAGCTCCGCGGTGTCGCGAGGCCAGCCCAGCGTGGAGAACGGCCAGAGCGCGGACGAGAACCAGGTGTCCAGCACGTCCGAGTCCTGGATGAAGCTCTTGCCGCCACACTTGGGGCAGGACTCCGGCATCGTGCGCGCGACGATGGGCTCCGCGCGAGCGAAGTCCACGCCGCCCACCTTCACCGTCGGGGCATCCAGCGGCAGGTCCGTGTCGTCACCCTGCCGGGGGCTGCACGACGTGCAGTAGTACGCGGGAATCTGGTGGCCCCACCACAGCTGGCGGCTGACGCACCAGTCGTGGATGTTGCGCATCCAGTGGAAGTACGTGTTCGTCCACGCCTCGGGGACGAACTTCGTGCGGCCCTGCTCCACCGCTTCAATCGCGGGACGCGCCAGCGGCTCGATCTTGATGAACCACTGCGGCGACAGGCGCGGCTCCACCACGGTGGTGCAACGCTGACAGGCGCCGATGGACAGCTTGTGCGGCTCTTCCTTCTCGAGCAGCCCCTGCTCCTGCAGGTCCGCCAGCACCGCCTTGCGCGCCTCGAAGCGGTCCATCCCGGCGTACTTGCCGGTGTCCTTCGTCATCCGCGCCGCTTCGTCCAGGATGGACACCATCGGCAGCTTGTGACGCAGGCCCGTCTGGTAGTCGTTGAAGTCGTGCGCGGGCGTCACCTTCACCACGCCGGTGCCGAACTTCGGGTCCACCAGCTCCGCGTCCGCGACGATGGGAATCTCGCGCCCCGTCAGCGGCAGGACGACGAGCTGGCCGGCCAGCCCCACGTAGCGCTCGTCCTCGGGGTGGATGGCCACCGCCGTGTCGCCCAGCATCGTCTCCGGGCGCGTCGTCGCCACGGTGAGCGTGCGGTCGCTGCCCTTGATGGGATAGCGGATGTGCCAGATGGAGCCGTTCTTCTCCTCGTGCTCGACCTCCAGGTCGCTCAGCGCCGTGCGGCACGAGGGACACCAGTTGATGAGCTTCTGGGCCCGGTACATCAGGCCCTCTTCGTACAGCCGGACGAAGACCTCGCGGACCGCGGCGGACGACGGCTCGTCCATGGTGAAGCGCTCGCGGCTCCAGTCCAGCGACGCTCCCAGGAAGCGGTGCTGTTCGCCGATACGGGCGCCGTACTTGCCCTTCCACTCCCAGACGCGCTTGAGGAACGCCTCGCGACCGATGTCGTGACGGCTCTTGCCCTCGGTCTTCTTCAGCTCCTTCTCCACCACCATCTGCGTGGCGATGCCGGCGTGGTCCGTGCCGGGGAGCCAGAGCGCGTTGAAGCCGCTCATCCGCTTCCAGCGCGTGAGGATGTCCTGGATGGTCGCGGTCAGCGCGTGACCGATGTGCAGGCTGCCCGTGACGTTGGGCGGGGGCAGGACGATGGAGAAGGCGGGCTTGTCGGACGTCGCCGCGGCGCGGAAGTAGTCGCGCTCGAGCCAGAAGGCATAGAGGCGAGCCTCGACCTCGGTGGGCTCGTAGGCCTTGGACAGTTCGGTCGTATCGGTCATTGAAGACGGCCAGCCCCCCTGAGGGGGCCGGCGGGGAAGTCAGGAGGTTTGCGGCGAGAAACTCGCCTCAGTGCTGCGTCTCTCGGTCCTTGATCAGCCGCTCGAGCTCCTGGCGGATGATCGTCTCCGCGAGCTGCGGTACGACCTCCCAGGCAATCTTCTCGATGACCTCACGGGAAGCCTTGGACAGCGCCTCGCGCAGCAGGGCCTCGCCCCCATCCGCCGCGGGACGGGCGACCGGAGGCCCCCGCTGCGCCGGAGCGGCCGGAGCCACGGGCCCACCCATGTCGAGCGAGATCTCCTCCGCGCCGCTCGTGTCGGGCAGCGAGTCCTCGATGCTGATGGCGGGCTGCGCGGCCACGGGAGCCGGAGCGGCGGGAGCACCCAGCCCGAACGGATCCCTCGCGCGGGCCGCCGGCTGCGGCGCGCCACCCTGGATGGGAGGAAGCGGCGTGGCGCCCGGAGGACGCGGCAGCCCCCCCGGCATCCCCGGCCCCGGAGCGCCAGGACGGGCCACCATGCCCGGAGCCCCAGGGCCCGGCGGCATGCCCGGACGAGGAGGCATGCCCGGCGCGGGAGCACCCGGCGGAGGCGGCACACCCGGACGCGCGACGGCGCCCGGCGGCATGCCCGGCCCAGGAGGACGCGCACCCGGTCCCGGCGGCATTCCAGGCCCAGGAGGACGCGCACCCGGCCCCGGCGGCATTCCAGGCCCGGGAGGACGCGCACCCGGCCCCGGCGGCATGCCAGGACCCGGAGGACGCTGCGCCATGCCCGGCCCCGGCGGCATGCCAGGACCCGGAGGGCGCGGCGCCATGCCAGGCCCCGGCGGCATGCCCGGCCCGGGAGGACGCGCACCCGGCCCCGGCGGCATGCCAGGACGGGCACCCACGGGCGCCGCGACGGGCGAGGGCTGCGGCGCCACCGGAGCGGCGGGCGTGGCGGAAGGACGAATCACCTGCGTGGCGATGGAGGCCGGCAGCGTGTTGGACTTCTGGCCGACCAGCGCCTTCACCTTGTCGAGCAGAATCTGGCTCTCGAAGGGCTTGGTGACGTGGTCGTCCGCGCGGGCGGCGCGAGCCCGGTTCTCGTCGAAGGCCTCGAAGGTGCCCGCCAGCAGCATCACCGGGATGCCCTGGGTGGCGGGGTCGTTCTTCAGCGCCTCGCAGACCTCGTAGCCGCTCTTGCCCGGCATCGTCACATCGGCGAGGACGACGTCCGGGCGCATCTCGCGCACGCGCGAGATGGCGTCCAGCCCGTTGTCCACCGCGGTCACCTGAAAGTCCTCGGTCGCGAAGATCATGCCGATCACCTTGCGAATGGTGAGCGAGTCATCGGCGACCAGCAGATTCTTGGGCATCGGTATCGGGCCTCGGGGGCGTCGACCCCCCTGAATTCGTTGAGAAATCCGGCCGAGAAAACCTTCTTCACGGCACGGTATCAAGCCCGGCAGCTTACGGTTTGCGCTCCGGGACGATCAAGAAAACATGCGCTGCAGGTCAAGGAACAGCACTGGCTCCGGCAATCCAGGGACGCGGAAGCTTCCCGCGGTGTCGTCCGGCTCGAAGCGCTGCAGGACACCCAGCACTCGCGTGGCCGTCAGCCCTACGTTACGCCCCGCCAGTTCCGCCAGGAGAAAGAATGGCTCTGGCGCGGGGGGAGCCCCCAGCAAAGCGGGAACCGAACAGATGGGCCACAGGACCTGGGCATGCGGAAAGATACCGGCCACCGGTCCGCTCTGCACGGGCAGGACGCTGAAGGACTCGCCCCGCTCCACCACCTGGGACACGAAGGCCAGGGGAACGCCGAACAGGCGCCCCTGTGACTCGAAGACGAGCGCCCGCTCGGGCACGGACTCGGCCCAGTGCACGGGGCGCGGGGGAGCAGGCGTGGCCCGAGGCCCCACCCGGTGCGGCAGCGCCTCCGCGATGAGCTCCAGGTACAGCCGCTCCTTGTGGAGCACCGCGCCCCGGCTCAGCGGCGCCAGCGAGTCCGCGAGGCCCGAAGGCAACAGGAAGAACGGCGCGCGCGCGACATCCGCGACCTCCACCACCGAGCGGACCCGCACCGCGAGCGTGGGACTCACGTCGAGCACCACCACCATGCCCACGTCCGGCTCCGGCGCGCCGCCGAGCAGCGCCGCCAGATCCTTCACCTCGAGCACGCCTCGCAGGTTGCTTCCATGGGAGCCAGGCATCGCCACTTCCATGACGGATGTGGCTTCCACGGCATAACGGGTCTCCCCGGCTTCGACGAGCAAGCAGAGTCGGCGACCGCTTTCGAAGGGCGACACGGGAGCGACCCTAGCAGCGTTCCGATGGATGGTGCTAAGCCATGCGGGAGATGGCGCGCATCCTCCTCGTCGACGACGAAAAGATCGCCCGCACCCTCTACGGCGACTACCTCACGGCCGTGGGGCACACCGTCACGGCGGTGGCCACGCTCCACGAGGCCCGACAGGCGCTCGCCGCGGACCGCTTCGACGCGGTGGTGACGGACCTCATCCTCCCCGGTGGCGACGGCATGGAGGTCCTCCGGCACGTGCGGGAGCGACACCCGGGCGTGGAGGTCGTCGTCATCACCGGACTCGACAAGGTGGACCCCGCCGTGCGCGCCATCAAGAGCGGCGCCGCGGAGTACCTGGTCAAGCCCGTGGCACCAGAAGCCCTGCAGCACGCCGTGCGCCGCGCGCTCACCACCCGCGACCTGATGCGGGAGAACGCCTCCCTGCGCCGACATGTCGCGCTGCTGGAGGCCGGGCAGCGCCTGGCCACGACGCTGGACCGGGAGAAGCTGGCCACCGCCACCACCGGCGCGCTCGAGTCCATGGGCTCCGCCAATGCCATCGTCCTGCTGGAGCGCGACGCCGCGGTGGGCCTGCGCACGCAGGGCACGCGCGGGCTGCCCACCGGCGCCGAGGAGACGGTGGTCGCCTGGCTGCGCGAGCAGCTCCTGGAAGCGCGCTCCCCTCGCGAACTCGAGGTGCCGGACGTCCCCTTCCAGCGAGTCCTCACCTTCCCCGCCGTCGAGGGCGACGCGGTGCTGGGGCACGCGGTGCTCTTCTACGCGGACGCCCGCGACAGCGAGGGCAGCGCCTCCGAGGCCGCCAGCTACCTGGTGCGCAACTGGGCGCTGGCGCTGCGCAACCTGGGTCGCTTCGCGGCCGTCGAGGACCTGGCGTACATCGACGACCTGACGCGCCTGTTCAACACGCGCTACCTGCACCTGATGTTGGACCGGGAGTTCCAGGACGCGCCCCAGACGCACCGCCCCTTCAGCCTGCTGTTCCTGGACCTGGACCACTTCAAGTCCATCAACGACAACCACGGCCACCTCGTCGGCTCGAAGCTGCTCGTGGAGACGGCGCGCGTGGTGAAGGGCTGCGTGAGAGACCACGACGTCGTGGCGCGCTACGGCGGCGACGAGTACGTGGTGATGCTGCGCAACACCGACTCAGGCGGGGCCCTCAAGGTCGCCGAGCGCATCCGCCGCACCATGGAGACGCATCGGTTCCTGGCGCGCGAGGGGCTGTCGCTCAAGCTCACCACCTGCATCGGCGTGGCGAGCTTCCCCGAGCACACGCGAGACAAGGCCACGCTGCTGGATTTGTCGGACCGGGCCATGTACCGCGGCAAGCGCGGCACCCGGAACGTCGTCTACATGGCCGCGCAGGACCTGGAAGCCCCCCCAGCCGAACGTCGCCAGGGAAGCACCGGCACCTAGCTCAGGGCCGCATGCTGCCGACGGTGAGGCGCTTGACGATGCTGGGCTCCGGCGCCTCGGCGCTGGCGCCCTCCTTGCCCACGGCCTCCACCGACTCATGCGGGGCACCGGAAATGATGAGCTTGAACTTCTCCACCGCTTCCTGGGCGTGCTGGGCCTGCTCGGGGTCCAACCGGGCGATGAGCTGCCAGAAGAGGGCGGCGTGCTCACGCTCCTCGTCCATGACGTGCCGGAGGACGGCCTTGGCCTCCTCGTTGTCGGTGGCGTCGATGTGGGCGGCGTAGAGGTTGATGGCGTCCAGCTCCGCCTCGATGTTGAGCCGGATGGAGCGGGCCAGCTCGGCGTCGGTCATCTTCCGAGGCACGAGGGAGTGGAACGGGTCGGTCTGCGGCATGAGAGGCCCTCCGAGGCCGGGCGACGGCGTCCAGCAGGCTGGGCGACGCGGGAAGAACGCGGGGAGCATCCGCGTCCCCGGCGGGCCGGTCAACGGATTCCCTCCAGGCGCGTTGCGTGGGATGGGCCGCCTCCGTCATGCTTCCCGACATGGAGATTCCCGCGCCGCTCGCCCAACTGCTCCAGGCCCTGGACGCGGGGGACCTGCCAGCCGCGCGCACGGCCGCGGCGGCGCTCCAGCGCTCCGGCCTCCACGCCACCCAGCTCGCCGCGGAGGTGCTCCACGAGCTGCGCCAGCCCCTGCTCGGCGTGAAGGCCTATGCACAACTGCTCGCCGAGGACGGCGGCCCCTCCGGCCCCCTGCGCCTCTTGATGTCCCAGGTGGAGCGGATGGAGCAGATCGTCTCCGACTTCATCCGGCTCGCCAGCGAGCGACATGCGCCGCAGCAGCGACTGTCCCTGGCGGCGCCCATCTGGGCCGCCGCGAAGCTCTTCAGCGTCAACCCCGACTCGGCGCGAATCTCGCTGGAGGTGGAGGCCCCGGAGGACATCTCCGTCCAGGGCAACTCGCGCCTCATCGAGCAGCTCACGCTGAACCTGCTCAACAACGCGCGCGACGCCATGTCGGGGCGTGGACGGGTGAAGGTCGTGCTCACGCGCGAGGGCTCGGCGCCCGTGCTGTACGTGGCGGACTGGGGCCCGGGCATCCCCGACGAGCTGCGCGAGCGCATCTTCGAGCCGTACGTCACCGCGAGCAAACGCGGTACGGGCCTGGGGCTCGCCGTGTGTCGACGAATCGCCGAGGAGCACCACGCGCGCATCGACCTCGCGCCGCAGGGCGCGCTGCGGGACGTGCCGGCGCCGGCCACGGTGTTCCGCGTGCAATTCCCCGCCTCGGAGACGGCCCCCGGGCCGCGCAAGCGCCTGCTGGTGGTGGATGACGAGACCATCATCCGCATGGTGTTCCGCGACTTGATGGGCAAGGAGTGCGAGGTCATCGAGGCGGCGAGCGGCGAGGAGGCGTTGGACCTGCTGCGCGAGGCGCCCGTGGACCTCATCGTCACGGACAAGAACCTGCCGGGCCTGTCCGGGCTGGAGCTGGCGCAGCAGGCGCGGCGGCTGTCCGCCACGTCGCGGGTCATCCTGATGACGGGCTATCCGTCGCTGGTGACGACACAGCAGGCGCTGGAGCTGGGCGTGGTGGACTACCTGCTCAAGCCCTTCGACGACATTCGCGAGGTGCGCACGCTCTTGCGCTCCACGCTGGCGGCGCCGCCCACACAGCCCGGTGCCGCGGCCCAGGTGAAGCGCGTGGACGTGCTGGAGGACAACCCCGCCACCGCCGCGCAGATCGCCGAGGCGCTGGAGTTGATTGGCCTGGAAGCCCGCGTGCTGCCCACCTCGGAGCTCATCGCGCTGGAGCCGCCCGCGGGCGTGGTGGTGTCCTGGGACTTCGCGCCGGCCTATGGGCGCAAGGCGCTGGAGCTGGGCAAGGCCATGGCCCAGGGAGCGCCCTTCGTGGTGCTGGCCGAGCACCTCACCATGGAGACCGCGCTGGAGTCGCTTCGCGCGGGGGCCTCGGCCTGTCTGCCCAAGCTGCTGTCCGACACCACTGCGCTGAGCCGTGAGCTGAGCCGCGCGTTCAAGAAAGGCGTCCCATGAGGCTTGCGCTCCTGTCCGTCCTGCTGCTGGGTGTGGCGTGTTCCTCAAACAAGCCCCCGGTGCAGGGCGAACCGGACGCGAGCGGCCCGGAGGACTCGGGCTCGGACGCGGGGACGCAGCCAGACGGAGGCGTGGACCCTGGCGACGGCGGCTCGGGGGATGACGGCGGCACGGGCGCCGACGCGGGGCCCGGTGAGGAGGACGCGGGAAGCTGCGAGCCACCTCCGTCGGTGCGGGAGTCCCTGCTCGTGCCCGGGCTGAACAACCCCCGCCGACTCGCCGTGGACGCGACGGACATCTACATCTCCGAGTCGCACTCGCTGCGGCCCAATGCCCCGGCAGGAGAGGGACAAATCCTTCGCCTTCCTAGAGCTGGCGGAGGAGCGACCTCCGTTGCCAAAGGCTTCTTCGCGCCGGATGCCATCGCGGTGGACGCGAAGAACATCTACGTGCTCGACCAGATTGGACTCTGGCGCGTGGACAAGGCCACGGGTGAGCGCGGTACGGTGCCCATCGAGTCCTCGCTGAACAGCGTCATCACGGGAGGCACCGATATCCGCATCGGACGCCTGTCCGGAAAGGACGTCCTCGTCGTGGCGACAGGGGCCCGGCGCCTCGTCCGCGTCGACACGACCGGGGCCACGCCTTCGTCCCTGGTGCTCTTCGAGGGCACCGTCGACACCCAGGTCCGTGGCGCGCGCATCGACGGCACCGACGTGTGGTTCCTCGTCACGGGAGGCACCGAGCCAGGCCTCTACCGCGTCCCCCTGGACCTGGACACGCCGGCCCAGCGCGTGGATGCGAGCATCACCACGGGCACCTCGCTGGAGCTCACGCCCACGCATTTCCTCATCACCGAAGGCAGCGGAGGCACGGGCCGGCTGATCAAGCGGCCCCGCGCTGGCGGCGAGGCCCGCGTGCTCGCGGAGGGCCTGCAAGGCCCGCTGTTCCCGGTGGAGTTGAACGGCGCCGTCTACTTCAAGGACGCCGTGCCCCGCTCCTCCGCCTTCCTGCGCCGGACCCGGGGCTGTCCTCCCGGCACCTCCGACGCGGTCGGCCCCGAGGGAACCGGCCCGGGTGGACTCATCGCGGACGGCGACACCCTGCTCTTCACATCCCAGGAGAGCGGCACCGGGGGCGCCGTCGGCCGCGTTCCCTGAAGTTCCATTCCCTACGAAAGACAACGGCCCCGGCGCCTCGAAAGAGGCATCCGGGGCCGAGGCCAGCTCACCCGCCACATCCCGAGCCGTGAGGCCCGGGACGCGGAGCGTGGCTCAGTACTCCATGTCGTCGCCGCCGTAGTCCGGCATGCCGCCGCCGCTACCACCGCCGCTGCCGCCCTTGGACTTGCCCTTCTGGCGCTCGGCGACCATGGCCTCGGTGGTCAGGAGCAGCGAAGCGACGGAAGCCGCGTTCTGCAGCGCGGTGCGCTCCACCTTGGTCGGGTCGATGACGCCGGCCTTCTCCAGGTCCTCGTAGGTGTCCGTGCGCGCGTTGTAGCCGAACGCGCCCTTGCCCTCGCGAACCTTGTTGATGACCACGGCGCCCTCGACGCCCGCGTTGCTGGCGATCTTCCGCAGCGGCTCCTGGAGCGCGCGACGGATGATATCCACGCCGAAGTTCTGCTCGCCGCCCGGCTTGAGCTGCTCGAGCGCCGGCAGCGTGCGCAGGTAGGCGACACCGCCGCCCGGGACGATGCCCTCCTCGACGGCCGCGCGAGTCGCGTGCAGCGCGTCCTCCACGCGGGCCTTCTTCTCCTTCATCTCCGTCTCGGTGGCCGCGCCGACGTTGATGACGGCCACGCCGCCCACCAGCTTCGCCAGACGCTCCTGGAGCTTCTCGCGATCGTAGTCGCTGGTGACGGTGTCGATCTGGCCGCGGATCAGCTTGATGCGGCCCTCGATCTCTTCCTTCTTGCCGTTGCCATCGACGATGGTGGTGTTGTCCTTGTCCACCGTGATGCGCTTGGCGCGGCCCAGGTCGTTCAGAGTCAGGTTCTCGTACTTGTGACCCAGCTCCTCGCTGACCACCATGCCGCCGGTCAGCGTGGCGATGTCCTTGAGCATCTCCTTGCGACGGTCGCCGAAGCCCGGCGCCTTCACCGCGGAGACGTTCAGCACGCCGCGAATCTTGTTCACCACGAGCGTGGCCAGCGCCTCGCCCTCGATGTCGTCGGCGATGAGCAGCAGGGGCTTACCGGAGCGCGCGACCTGCTCCAGGATGGGAACCATGTCCTGCATCGAGGAGATCTTCTTCTCGCTGATGAGGATGTACGGGTCCTCGGCGACGACCTCCATCCGGTCCCGGTTCGTCACGAAGTACGGAGAGATGTAGCCGCGGTCGAACTGCATGCCCTCGACCACTTCGAGCGTCGTCTCCAGGCCCTTGGCCTCCTCGACGGTGATGACGCCCTCCTTGCCCACCTTCTCCATCGCGTCCGCGATGATGGTGCCGATGGTCTCATCCCCGTTCGCGGAGATGGTTCCAACCTGGGCAATCTCCTTCTTGTCGGAGGTCGGCTTGGAGAGCTTCTTCAGCTCCGCCACCACCACCTCCACCGCCTTGTCGATGCCGCGCTTGAGGTCCATCGGGCTGTGGCCCGCGGCCACCAGCTTCAGGCCCTCCTCGTAGATGGACCGGGCCAGCACCGTCGCCGTCGTGGTGCCGTCGCCCGCCTTGTCGGAGGTCTTGGACGCGACCTCCTTCACCATCTGCGCGCCCATGTTCTCGAACCGGTTCTCGAGGTCGATCTCCTTGGCGACGGTGACGCCGTCCTTGGTGACCGTGGGCGAACCAAAGCTCTTCTCGATGACCACGTTGCGGCCCTTGGGACCCAACGTCACCGCGACCGCGTCCGACAACGTCCGGACGCCTCGCAGGATGGCCTCACGCGCGGACTGGTGGAAGAAAATCTCCTTCGCTGCCATCGCAACCTCCTGATGTTACTTGGAATTTTCGTGGATACTACGCA
Source organism: Myxococcus sp. CA039A (assembly GCF_013336645.1). NCBI lineage: Bacteria > Pseudomonadati > Myxococcota > Myxococcia > Myxococcales > Myxococcaceae > Myxococcus > Myxococcus sp. CA039A. The sequence goes on from NZ_JABUMQ010000136.1 coordinate 20,279, forward strand.
GGTCGTTAGCACTCGACCCTGGCGAGCGCCAACATAAGGGTCAGCCCAACGATGTCAACCAGGAAGGGCGGACGTGTGGGCGAGCGGACGGCCCGACGCGTGCCGGGGAGGAGCCTTTTCGGGGGCTACTCGGCGAAGCGCATCAAGGTAAGCAACTGGCCCATGTCCAGGGGCTTGTTCAGCGTGAGGGCCACGCCCTTGCGCAGGCCACGCTCGGTGACGCTCCCGTCCGCGCTGGCCGTCATCAGGAGCACGGGGATGGACTGGAAGCGCGGGTCGCCCTTCAGTTGCTCGGTGAAGGTGATGCCGTCCATGTGGGGCATGATGTAGTCGGTGATGACCATGCCCACCTGGTTGCGCTCGAGGATGTCGAGCGCCTGAAGCGCATCCGACGCCGAGTACACCGTGTACCCATGCATCTCCAGGAAGCGAGAGAGCAAGGTGCACAGCTCGAGATCATCGTCGACGACAAGGATGTTCACGGGACGGAACGCCGCACCAGCACGGGCGGCGGAACGTAACAGCCGCACCCGTCGTTGACAACGCACAGCGGGGCTTCTTATGAGCCGGGCCATGGAGAAGCGGACCGGGAAGCGATCGGGGTCGGGGGACCCGACGGCGCGGCTGGAGGCGGTGTCGGACGCCTTCGAGTCGGGTGACATCGAGGCGGCGCTGGCACAGGTGGAAGGTCTGCTTTCGGACGCGCCGGAGCTGCCGGAGGCCCTGCACTACCGGGCCGCGGCGCTCGCGGAGCTGGGACGGCTGGAGGAGGCGGGCCGCGCCTATGGCCAGGCCCTCAAGGTCGCCCCCGAGGACCTGGAAATCCTCCTGGGCGCCGCGGACTGCCTGGTCTGCCGGGCCGGCGAGGACCGGGAAGCGGTGGAGGAAGGCCTGGGCCTGTGCGCGCGGGGCAAGCGCCTGGCCCAGCGCGAGGACGACGTGGAGATGCTCTACGAGTTCCTCCTCCTGGAGGGCATGGGACTCAACCAGATGGGTGAGTCCGAGCAGGCCCTGCTGAGCCTGGACGCGGCGCTGGGGCACGTGCCGCGCTCGGTGGACGCGCGGCTGGAGCGGGGCATCGCCTTGTTCGAGTTGTGCCGCTTCGACGACGCGCGCGCGGGCTTCGAGGCGGTGCTGAAGGACGCGTCCGACGAGGCGTGGGCGCACCACTACCTGGGGCTGATGGCGGAGCGGCGGGGGGACGAGAAGGAGGCCAGGAAGCGCTTCGCCAAGGCGCAGTCACTGGCGTCCGAGGAGTTCCCTCCCCCCGTGGAGCTGGCCGAGGCGGAGTTCGACCGCGCCGTGGAGGACGCGGTGAAGGCCCTGCCCCAGCATGCCAAGCAGTACCTGGACAACGTCACCATCGCGGTGGAGGACCTGCCGTCGGAGGAGGACCTGCTGGGGCAGTCCCCTCCCCTGTCTCCGAGCATCCTCGGCGTCTTCCGGGGAACGCCCGTGGGCGAGCGCAGCGTGACGAACGCGTATGACCACTTCCCGGCGTCCATCGTGCTGTACCAGAAGAACCTGGAGCGCTTCGCGAAGACGCGCGCGGAGCTCATCGAGCAGATTGGAATCACGGTGATGCACGAGGTCGGTCACCTCATGGGGTTGGACGAGGACGACCTGTGGCTGCGGGGGCTGGACTGACGGCGGCGGCCGCGCGCCGTTGCCTCAGGGCGGCGAGCGTCTGGCGGATGCCCTCGGCGTAGGGCGTCCTGGGCACGTCGCCGAGCAGGTGGCGCAGCTCCGAATCGTCCATCAGCACGGGCTGGGTGTGCAGGTAGTGCATCTCCACCAGCTCGCGCATGAACGGGTCGAAGAGGCCGACGAGGCGAATCATCCCCTTCCCCATCGTCATGACCTTCGTGGGGCGGCCGACCTGTCGGTAGGTTTCCTCGACGAGCTTGCGCTGGCTCGTCACGCCCGCGCCGGCGAGGTTCCAGGAACGGCCATAGGCGCGAGGCTCGTTCATCAGCTTCGTCACCACGGGGCCCACGTCGGGCACGTAGATGAACTCGTGCGGCGAGTCGATGGGGCCGATGAGCTGCGCGCGCTTGCCGTCCACGGCTGCGACGAAGGCGCGGTACAGGAAGCTGAGCTCGACGCCGGGGCCGTAGAAGTCGGGGAGGCGAAGGATGGTGCCGCGAATCGTGCCGGCGGCGTGTTCGGCCAGGAGGAGGTCCTCCTGCTCCTTGCGCATGCGGCCCTTGAAGCTGTTGGGCTCGCGCGGGTGGTCGTCCTTCACGGGCGTCGTGCGCGGCGGGCCGTAGGGGTAGACGGTGCCGATGAGGACCACCTGCTTGACGCCCTCGGCGATGGCTCCGTCGAGCGTCTTGCGCATCAGCACCGGGTGCAGGTGGAACCGCCAGTAGTTGACGCCGACCATGTAGACGAGGGTGTCGACACCGTGGGCGGCCGCGCGGACCGACGCCGGGTCCTCGGGGTTCCACGTCACGATTTCCGCGAGCGGGTCTGAGCCGAACTCGGCCTGCAGGGAGACCTTCGAGCGGCCCACCACCCGATAGGCCCTCCCCTGCGCCTTCAGCGCGTTGGCCACGCTCTGCCCGATGACTCCCGAGGCTCCGAACAACGCCACCTTGCCGTCCATGATGCGCTCCGTTTAGAACATCGAGATTTTTATGAACGCCGTTCTGTGAACACCGTTCATTTACTGGTGGCCGTTCGAATCGTCAAGCCCTAGGGTTGAGGCATGGGGATTTCGGAGCGCAAGGAGCGGCAGCGGGCGGAGCTGCGGGAGCAGATCCTCCGGGTGGCTCGGGACATGGTGGTGAAGGAGGGGTTCAGCGCGCTGTCGATGCGCAAGCTGGCGGAGGCGGTGGAGTACGCGCCCGCGACGCTGTACCTGCACTTCGAGAACCGGGAGGCGATTGCCCGGGAGCTGTGCGTGCGGGGCTTCAGGGAGCTGTTGGGGGCGCTGGAGCCGGGCTCTGTGGTGGCGGAGCCACTGGAGCGGCTGTCGGTGATGGGCGCGGCCTACGTGAGGTTCGGGTTGGAGCACCCGGAAACGTACCGACTCATCTTCATGGAAGACCCCAAGCTGTCGACCGAGCTCTTCCAAGGCGACTTGGATGGTGCGGGGCCTCGTGCTTTCGGCCTGTTGGCCCGCGTGTTCGAGGACCTGAAGTCAGGGGGGAGACTGGCGGCCGAGGCGGACCCGGGGCGACTGGCTGAGGCCCTGTGGGCGGGGCTGCACGGCATCGTGAGCTTGAAGCTGACGTGCGCGGCGTTCCAGACGTCCGCGGAGGAACTGCGAGAGACGCTGACGGAGACGCTGGTGCATGGGCTGCCGGGGTTGAAGCCAGCGGCACGGTGAGCGTTGACGGAGCTGGGAAGGCCCGGCACTAATCGGCCACGGTAGGGCCTCCGGACCTGGTGGCCGGCCCGGTCTTCAAAACCGGCGAGGGGCGCTGAGAGGCGTCCCTGGCGAGTTCGATTCCCGTGCCCTACCGCCACTGATTCCGATGACCCGCGGCAGGCATCAGCGCACAGGCTGCCTCAGCCCAGATGATCACGGCTCTGGTCCAAAGTGCTAACCATTGCGAGCAAGGGACTGGGCGCGGACCCTGCTCGCACTCCACGAAACAGCAATGAGATAGATGTCTGCGGTTAACCCAAGCACATCCAGTGCCCTGGTTGTGGGTCACCCGAACCACTGTCAGAGTCCGCGCGCATTGACGCGCGGTCAGCGCAACTCACCGCAGGCTCAATCCAAATTGAAGCGCCCACTCGACATGAACAATGCACTCGTGCATTTGAACTCAGGCGGCCGGCAGCCTCGACACGCACAGGGACATCATGAGTCATCCAGAACGTGACGATGAGAGAAGCACCGAAGCGCTCATCCAGGCATCACTCGAGGGTGAAGAGGATGACGAGCGTGCCTGGGCAGCCATCCGCGTGCTGCATTTTCGGGGAACGCGCGACGTGCTGGACGCCGCCCTGCGCCTTCTTGACGCTCCCTCCGCGAAGGCTCGGGGGCGCGGCGCGGATATCCTTGGCCAGCTTGGAGCGAGTAGCCCTGGATCTGTCCCCGTCTTCACGGAGGAGCGTGGCGAGGCGCTGTTGGGCCTGCTCCGGCGGGAGGAAGACCCGGCTGTCCTTCTGTCAGCAGGCGCTGCACTGGGACACCTCAGGGAGCCTCGTGCCCTTTCCGAACTCATCCGACTGGCGAGTCACCCCACTTCCGAGGCTCGGTATGGCGCGGTGCACGGCCTGGCTGCCATGGATGCACCGGAAGCTGTCGAGGCACTCATCAGGCTCTCGTCCGACGAGGACCACGACGTACGGAACTGGGCAACCTTCGACCTGGGAACGCTGAGGGAGGACGTAGACACACCGCAACTGCGTGATGCGCTCGCAGCGCGCCTCGGTGATGAGGACTCAGAAATTTTCGGAGAAGCCCTCGTAGGTCTCGCGGCTCGCAAGGACCCACGCGCTGTCGAGCCCGTACGCGCCGCGCTGTGTGGCAATCCGGTGACGGTGTACACGCTCGAGGCCGCTGCATCCCTTGGCGACCCGGAATTCTATCCGCTGCTCCTGGCCCTTCGCGATTCATCGGCCAAGGCGGATGGCTACTTCTTGAGCGTCCTCGATGACGTCATCTCCCAGTTCGAACAGGGAAAACAGCCATGAGACCGTGGTAGCTCTCTTCGGGATGCATTCTGGCAGCCATCCCCCCACCGGCATGTCAATGCATTGCGGCACGGAGCGCCATCGCTACCCCGGCCGCACGCTCAAACCGGCGCGAGCCAGGCGTGGTGGGTCCTCGAACTCCGAGAACGACTGCCCCCCTGCCGCGCGCAGCATCTCCTCCACGGCAGTCCGGTTACCCCCTGTGAGCGACCTGAAATAGTCGCGTGCTCGCTGCAACATCCAAAGGCTGTACGGACTGACGATGCGCTTGCCCTCCTGTCCTTCCAGGACGAACGCGCCCATGCCAATGGCGCGCGGCAGGGTCTCGCCAGGATGCGCCCCCATCCACTCGCTCACACGCCGGGCGGTATCGGCGAGCACGGGCATCTGCTCGATGAACATCCGACGTAGAACCGCGAGCAGCGTCACCGGCACCTCATCGGCTGCCCGAAACTCACCCGACAACGGCATGGGGTGCAGCATCCACTCGACCCATTGCGCGACTCGCGGCGCCACCCGGCGCATGTGCTCACCACTCTTCGGATCCCGATACTGGTGTGCATACAGAGGACCGAAGAGTCCAAAGTCACCCATCGACGGGCGGTCACCCAACAGGAAGTCATTGTGATCGAAGTGCCTGGACAACTCCGCGAGCAACCCTTCGTAGGACGCCTCGATGGCGGCATGCATGTGCGGCTCCGCCCCCAATCGCACGGCGGCCTTGGCAAAAGGCGCCGCGAGGCGGATGCCCGTTTCCAGTTGCTCCTCGGGTGTCGCGGCTGGAGCGCTCAGTGAGCCGAAGGCGCGTTGCGCCCACTCCCTGTTGTGATGCCAGCGATAATGCATGGCCGGTATCATCAGCCACTCGTCGCCGTAGGTCTCCAGCAGCAAAGCGGCAAGCCGTTGGCGCGGAGTGCTCGGGTAGACCGAGGGTCCACCGTGGCTCGTTTCGAGCGCGTCGATGATCTCCGTGCTGTCCTGCAAACAACTACCGTCGGGCGCAATCAGCACGGGGATGACGGAGAAACCCACCCGGGGGAGGATGACCTCCCTGAAGACCTCCGCACTCGACGCAATCTCGTCGAATGGGAGGTTCTTCCAGCGCAGATACGCACGCACCTTCCCGGTGAAATAGCTGATCTCCGCGCCGTAGAGCCTGTAGGGCCTGCCCTGCATCTGACCTCCGGCTCGATGAGCACCCATCGCGGCGCAGGTCCGTCACCCGCGCCCGCGGAGTCATATCAAGGGAACCCCCATCTCCACACACGCTCAGAGGCCGGAGCCTGGGGCCTCAATCACAGGACCGGGCTCGCCCCACGGACGAACCTGACGACGCAGGAGCGCGCCGAAGACCAGGTACCAGACAGCGGCGAGCAACCCCAATCCGAGGCACCCCATCCACAGCGCGAACGCACCATGCCGGCCGAGCACCTGTCCCCCGAGGGCGGGAGCGACACACGTGGCGAGGCCCCACACCATGTGGAAGGCGCCCTGGTAGCTGCCCCGCGCGTCCACGGGCGACAGGTCCGCCACCACCGCGGGCGCCACGGGGGATTGAATCATCTCCCCCAGCGTCCAGACTCCCACGGCCACGGCGGCCAACCCCGCGGAGGCGGAGAGGGAATGCAGCCCGAAACCCGCCCCCGTGAAGACCGCGCCCCACGCAAGCAGCGTCAGGCGACGAACCCGGACCGTCGCGCGCAGCAACAGCGGCTCCCCCACTGAGATGATCAACCCGTTGACCGCCATCACCGTGCCGAACATGGCCGGGTCCATGCCGCGCGACTCCAGGTCCACCGGAAGCGCGACGCCGCCCTGACAAAGGATGAACGTCGTCGCGAAGATGGGCACCACCAGGCCGATGAACCGGAGATTGCGGAACGGCGTCAGCATCGAGCCCGCATCCGCTGGCGTCTGGCGCACGCCCTCCGTCGAGGGCCGCGTCTCCGGCACCAACGCCCAGATGACCGTGCCGTAGATGAACGTCGTGCAGGCATCGAGGATGAAGAGGAGCTGGAAGCCCTGCCGTGACATGAACCCCGCCAGTGGCATCGACACGACGGTGGACACGTTGAGCACCCAGTAGAGCAGGCCATAGGCGCGCGGGCGATCCACCTCCTGCACCACGTCCGAGATGATGGCGAAGAAGGCGGGCCGGTACAGCTCTCCCACGACGCCCAGGAGGAAGGCGGCGCCAAAGATGTGCACGGGCTCCCGGCAGAAGCCGAGCAGCAACATCGCCCCCGCCCCCAGCC
>NZ_JABUMQ010000137.1:0-27092 GCF_013336645.1 Myxococcus sp. CA039A
GCAGCAAGCGAAGCGGGAGATCCGCTTCACATCGGGACGGCTCGGGCGTGAGGGATGGGCGGTGGGGGCCGGTCCTCAGCGGAAGAACATCTTCGCGAGGACCGGTTCACCTTCAACGCCACCCATCCCCCTCAAAACACCGAGAGCCCGGTCAGCGTCGTGAACCGGTCCAGTGCTTCCACACCCGCAACGGAGTTGCCGTGGGCATCCAGCCCCGGACTCCACACACACAATCCACAGCGATTCGGGATGACGGCGATGATGCCGCCACCGACACCACTCTTGCATGGCAGACCCACGCGATAGGCGAACTCGCCCGCGGCGTCATACGTGCCGCAGGTGAGCATCACCGCGTTGACCTGCTTGGCCTGGCTGCGCGTGAGCAACCGCTCCCCTTTCGCGCCCTGCCCATGACGCGCCAGGAAGCCACAGGCCCGCGCGAGGTCCGCGCAGCTCATCGACAGCGAGCACTGCCAGAAATAGTGCTCCAGCACGCGAGGCACCGGGTTCTGGATGTTGCCGTAGCTCGCCATGAAGTGCGCCAGCGCGGAGTTGCGGTGGCCGTGCTCGGCCTCTGACGCGGCGACCACCGGGTCGAAGTCCACGGACGCGTTGCCACTCTCCGCCCGCAGGAACTCCCGCAACACTCCGCGCGAATCACCCGTGAGACTCAGCAACCGGTCCGTGACGACCAGCGCCCCCGCATTGATGAACGGGTTGCGGGGCACGCCCTGCTCATACTCGAGCTGCACCAGCGAATTGAACGGATTGCCCGAGGGCTCCTTGCCCACCCTGCGCCACAGCGCATCCCCATCGCGAGCCAGCGTCAGCGCCAGCGCGAACACCTTGGAGATGCTCTGCACGGAGAAGGGCACCCGCCAATCCCCCACGCCGAACACCTCGCCATCGACGGTCGCCAGCGCCATGCCGAACCGTGCGGGGTCCACCGCGGCCAGCGCGGGGATGTAGTTCGCCACCCGCCCCTGCCCCACCGTCGGCCGGATGGCCGCCATCACTTCATTCAGAATCGCCTGGAAGTCGTCCATCGCGCGCCCCGTCCACCGTGGCCCCGGATGATAGCCGCGCGGGGGAGTGTCGCCTCATTCACATCGGTGAACCAGCGAACCTGACCTCAGGCCCCGGAGCACTGGGCATTCGCCAATCACCCTCCACATTCCGCGGACCCGGATGAACGATGGGTCCGGGGAAAGGAAATGAATCCATGCGTCACTCCCGTTCATACTTCCTCGCAGGCAGTTGTGCGCTCTTCTGCGCCTGCGGCCCCATGGAGGAGTCGGTGGACCTACCGACCCCCGACACCACCTCCGAAACCGAGCTGAGCCAGGACCTGAACAACCAGTGCAGCGGGCCCAAGCTCGTCGCCGACCTCGCGCCGGGTACCGGCTCGACGTTCCCGTTCGACAGCGTCCAGGTGGATGGCGTCGTCTATCTGAGCGTCGTCTACGGCCCGAGCCTCGACACCTACGCCCTGTGGAAGCTGGAAGAGAAATCCGGCGGGCAGGACCTCCATTCCGGATGGAAGGCCACCCTGTTGCTCGGAAACCTCTCCGACTACCCCAAGCGAATGACTGTCGTGGGCTCCAAGGTCTTCTTCATCATGGACGATGGCATCCACGGCAACGAGCTGTGGAAGACAGACGGCACCCCCGGAGGGACTCGACTGGTCGAGGACATCAATCCCTTCGGTGATGCCTTCCCAGACAACCCGCTCTTCCAGCTCGTCTCCGTGGGCAAGACGCTCTACTTCCCCGCCGACGACGGCACGCGCGGCACGGAGCTGTGGCGCAGTGACGGGACGACCGGGGGAACGCACCTCGTGAAGGATATCGCCCCGGGCTTCGCGAGCTCTTCCCCCGGGCAACTCCTCGTCGATGGCAAGCGGCTCCTCTTCGCCGCGGACGACGGCGACAAGGGTCGTGAGCTGTGGAAGTCCGACGGCACGAATGGCGGAACCCGGCTGGTGCGAGACATCGCCCCGGGCTCCGGGAGTTCGTCGCCCGAGCAGCTCTTCCGACTGGAAGACGGCACCGTGTTCTTCGTGGCGAACGACGGCACCCACGGCCGGGAACTCTGGACGACGGATGGAACGAAGGAGGACACCGAGCTGGTGGAGGACATTCGCGCGGGTTCGGAGGGCTCGGACATCGCCTGGCTGACGTCAGGGAAGAAGAAGCTCTATTTCACCGCGAACGACGGCGTCCACGGCGCGGAGCTGTGGACCTCGATGGGCTGCGAGGACGACACACGACTGGTGAAGGACATCCGTCCGGGTGCCACGGGCTCGGACCCGCGTGAGCTGGTGCCGCTGAAGGGCAACGTCATCCTGTTCGCCGACGATGGCACCCACGGCAGGGAGCCCTGGAGGAGCAACGGCACGACGGCGGGCACCTTGATGCTCGCGGACACCCATCCGACGTCGCCACCGCCCGGGTACGAGCCCTCGAGTCTGGCCGCCGGAAAGAACAAGGTCTTCTTCTACGCGACCACGCCCGACGAGGGGAAAGAGCCCTGGGTCACCGACGGCACGCCTTCGGGCACCCGGCTCATCAAGGACCTGAGGCCCGGGCCCGAGAACTCCATCTCTGGAGACCCCTTCCCGCCCTTCGTCGTGGGCGACGGTGCGACCTTCCTCTACTTCGACGAGACGGTGGGCGCGGAGCTGGCGTGGACCAACGGCACCGCGTCGGGAACCCACGTGGCGGACATCAATCCGGGGCCGGCTTCGTCCAATCCGGTCATCTTCCTCGCCTCCCACGACTGGGTCTATCTCGTCGCGGGGGACGGCACCCACGGCAGCGAGCCGTGGGCCTTGTCCACCGGCTGCTTCCCCAAGAACTGAGCCTCGAAGACACGTTCATGAGACGCGAGTGTCCGGAGCCGGGAACCGATTGTCCCAGCTCCGGCCACCGCGCCAGGTGGCTCGTCGCACCGTGCGTCTGACGACAGAGAGTGCGCCTCATGGCACGCTCCGTGCTGTCGGGCACACGCATGGACTTTTTCCGCCAGGACTTCCGTCACGCGCTGCGCCGGTTGCGACGCAGTCCCACGTTCACCCTGGTGGCGGTGCTCACACTCACGCTCGGAATCGGGGCGAACGCGGCCATCTTCAGCGTGGTGCACACCGTGCTGCTGCGTCCCCTCCCCCTCCAGGACGACGCGCGCGTGGTGCGGCTGTACAGCGTGGGGAAGCAGGGCCCGGGTCCCACTTCACCTCCAGACCTGGTGAGTCTGCGCGAGCAGGCGCGCTCCTTCACCGGATTGGCCGCGCTCGCGAGCACCGAGCTGACCCTGGGCGCGCATGACGCCGAGTCGCTCCCCGTGAAGGTCCAGGGAACCCTCGCCACGGCCGACCTCTTCCAGGTGCTCGGCCCGCGAGTGCACCTGGGCCGAGCGCTCCAGCGAGGAGACGATGCTCCAGGCGCGCCTCCGGTCGCCGTCATCTCTCATTCCTTGTGGCAGCGTCGCTTCGGCGGAAGTCCGACGGTGCTGGGGCGAACCCTGAGCACGGGAGCCCCCGTGCCCACCACGGTGGTGGGAGTCATGGCGCCCGGCTTCGACTTCCCGGCGCGTTCGGAGCTCTGGTTGCCCCTGGTCCTGGGCCCGGAGTCGTTGACGCCGGAAGCACGCGGTGCCCACTGGCTGGAGGTGTATGGCCGCCTCGCGCCCGGCGCGAGCGTGGAGCAGGCGAGCGCCGAGGTGGCCGCGATTGCACGAGGACTGGCCGAGCAGCATCCCCGAACGAACGGGGACGTGGGCGCGAGCGTGGAGTCCCTGCGCGACGTGCTGCTGGGAAAGGTGCGTCCCTCCCTGCTGATGTTGATGGGCGCGGTGGGGCTGGTCCTGCTCGTCGCCTGCGCGAACCTCACCCACCTGTTGCTCGCACGTGCGGCCTCGCGTGAGGGAGAGTTGTCGATTCGCCTCGCCCTGGGCGCGAGCCGGGGCCGGCTGGCTCGCGAGCTGCTCGCGGAGAGCGGCCTGCTGGCGCTCGCGGGTGGCGCGATGGGACTGCTCGCGGCCATGTGGGCCATGGATGTCCTGACCGCGTTCGGCCCCCAGGACATTCCTCGTCTCGAGGAGGCCTCCATCGACGGCACCGTGCTGGCCTTCACCGCCGCGTTGGCGATGCTCACCACGGTGTTGTTCGGCCTCGTTCCCACGCTGAAGGCCACGCGCGTGTCGCTCGGCGGTGGACTGCGCATGGCGAATGCGGGGAGTGGCGGTGGCGCCCACCACCACAAGACGCGCGCATTGCTCATCATCGGGGAGACCGCGCTCGCGGTGTTGCTGCTGGTGAGCGCGGGGCTGCTGTTGCGCAGCTTCGTGCATCTTCAGCGAGCGGCGCCGGGGTTCGAGTCGGAGGGAGTCCTCACGGTGAAGCTCGACCTGCCGCCCAATCGGTATGGCTTCGGCACCGCCGCGCCCGAGGCCTTCTTCGACCAGCTCCTCACGCGGCTGCGCGCCCTGCCCGGCGTCGAGGCCGCGGGCATCGTCGCTGGCCTGCCGATGGACGGAGGCAAGATGCCGCTCGACCTGAAGGACCCCCAGCGTCCGGTGCCACCTGGAGCGGCCCCCTGGAAGGCCAGCGTGCGCATCGTCAGTCCTGGCGCCCTGGAGACCCTGCGCGTGAAGCTCCTGAGTGGCCGGGGGCTGAGCGCCGAGGACCGAGGTGAAGGTAGGCGCGCCGTGTTGGTCAACGCGGAGGCCGCTCGCCGGTTCTGGCCGAACGAGGACCCGTTGGGGCGGACGCTGAGCACCGACATGAACTGGGGAAACGGTGCGTTCGGAGGAGTCGTGGTCGGCGTGGTGGACAACCTCGCCATCGACGGGCTGGCGGCGCCCGCTGTCGCGGAGGTCTATCTCCCCTATGAGCAGGCACGCAGCACGCAGATGACGCTGGTGCTGCGAACGTCGGCGGACCCGCTCACGCTCGCCTCGGCGGTGCGCGCGGAGGTCCGGTCGCTCGACTCGAGCCTCGCGCTCGGCAGCGTGCGCACGCTGGCCTCGGTCGTGGACCACACGGTGGCGCCGCTGCGCTTCTACTTGCTGCTCGTCGGAGTCTTCGCCGGGGTGGCACTGCTGCTGGCCGCGGTGGGGCTCTATGGCGTCGTCGCCTATGCGGTATCCCAGCGGACACGGGAGCTGGGCATCCGCCTGGCCCTGGGCGCGAGGACACACCAGGTGACGAACCTGGTGCTGCGTCGGTATCTGGGATTGACGGCGATGGGGCTGGGACTCGGGCTCGTGCTCGCGGCGGGGGCCAGTCGGACGCTCGCGCATCTGCTCAATGGGGTTCAACCCGTGGATCCACTCACGTACGCGGTGGTGCTGGTGGTTCTGGGATTGGTGGCCTTTGCCGCGGCCCTGCTCCCCGCGCGGAGGGCGGCACAGGTGTCTCCCTCGGTCGCGCTCAGGGGTGACTGAGGAAGCCGGGCGTGGGGCCCGTCAGCGGGCATCGTGGAAGATGATGCCCACCGTGTGACGGTGGCCCGAGCGGAGGCGGCTGACGCCGTGGCGCATGTTGACGCGGTAGATGCCTCGCGTGCCCTGCACGGGGCGGTGGTGGACGGGGAAGATGACGCCATCTCCCTGACGAAGCGGCACCACCTCCGCGCGGGACTGCATGCGCGGGCGCTGTTCGGTGAGGACCAGCTCGCCTCCCGTGAAATCTCGCTCCGGCTCCGACAGGAGGAAGGCCACCTGGAGGGGGAAGACCTCCTCGCCATAGAGGTCCTGGTGGAGGCAGTTGTAGTCCCCCTCGCCATACTGGAGGAGCAGTGGCGTCGGCCGGAGCTGCGCTGCCTGATGACAGTGCTGGAGGTAGGCGGCGTGCGTGTCGGGGTAGCGCGTGTCGATGCGCATGGCTTCGTTCCAGCGATTCGCGATGGCGGCGAGCTGGGGGTAGAGCCCGCTGCGTAGACGGGCGACGAGGTCAGGAAGCGGATAGGCGAAGTACTTGTACTCGCCCCGACCAAAGCCGTGCCGAGCCATGACGACGCGACTGCGGAACGGCGCATCGGAGGCGTAGAGTCCCGCGAGGGCCGAGCACTCGTCAGGCGTCAGAATGGAAGCCAGCGTGGCGCACCCACGAGTATCCAGCTCCGAGCCGAGAGCCGCCCAGTCGAGCGCCTCCAGGCGCTGCTCCACGTTGGGAGGGCTCGACGCACGCATCCTGCGGACAGGCGTGGTCATGAGGCCCTCCACTCCACGGACACCTGAGCTGACATTGTTCGCTGCTTCGGTCGCCACGCCATACAGACACTCCCTCTTGTCTCCGGCGGCGCAGTCAGCACACCGGACAGACACAGGAGATGGCGCACCGGGGAGCAGGTTGCGACCCGGTTGTTGCTGCGAACGGACGGCGCCGGGGCGCCGCTTCCAGTTACGTGCCGCAAATCCCCGCTGTCACACTCCCCACGCGAAGCAATCGCGCCCCCAGTGCTTCCAACGCGGCCGCCTGCGCCGCCGACAGCCTCACGCCCGGTCGCGCCTTCTGCACCATGGCCAGGGCTTGCTTCGCATCAGGAGCCAGTCCACGCGCCAGGAGGAGCGCGGCAGCCACCATGCCCGTGCGCCCATGTCCCTGCGCGCAGTGGATGTAGAGCGGCGTCGGCAGCATCGCCCAAGACTCGACGCAGGACGCCAGACGCTCCACCGACGGCGCCGTCGCGTCGAGGATGGGATGACAGACGTAGTGCTCGACACTCCGGATGCCTTCGGGCTCGATGAACTCGGACGTCAGGTCCACCACCGTCCGAGTTCCCGCCGGTAACTCCCCCGCCAACAACCGACGCCCGATGACGATGCCGGGCGCGACCTCGTCATGCACTGATTCGCGCGAGAGCCGCCGCGCGAGTCGCCACGTCGCCCAGGTCATCAGCAGATAGGGCAACAAGATAACCAGCGCCCAGGGATGCATCCGTCCATCGGAGCGCTTACCAAAAACCTCCGGCCCCGCCCCGGCATACGTCACCGCCACGAGCGCGAAGCTCAGCGCGGGCCAGAGCAACCCCCACCCCAAGCCCCGAAGCTGGAAGGCCAGGACCATCAGCAGCGCCGAGAAGACACCGAAGACAAACGAGTACTTCAGGCCCGCCATGGGATTTCCACCCTCTCACCCCGCGACCTTCTCGACGCACTCCGGCTTCATGCCGCGTGCGCTCGAGTATCGGGCCGAACCGCACCCTACGCGAGCGCATGGAGCCTCCGACAACCGCTCAGCGCGGCGTCAGCTTGAGCAGTCGCCCGTTGTCGTCGTCGGTGAGCAGATAGAGCGCGCCCTCGGGGCCCTGGACGACCTCGCGGATGCGCGAGTCCTGGTCCAGGAGCAACCGCTCCTCGCCCACCACGCGGTCGTCCTTGAGCACCAGCCGCACCAGCGCCTGGCTCGACAGACCTCCGATGAAGAAGTTGCCCTTCCATTCAGGGAACAGGTCTCCCGAGTAGATGGTCATCCCCGAGGGCGAAATCACCGGGTCCCAGTAGTACACGGGCTGCTCCATGCCCGGGCCTTGCGTGGACTTGTGGATGGGCGCACCCGAGTACTCCTCGCCGTAGCCAATGGTGGGCCAGCCGTAGTCCTTGCCCTTCTCGATGAGGTTCAGCTCGTCACCACCGCGCGGGCCCATCTCCACCTCCCAGAGCCGATGCTTGCTGTCGAGCGCCGCGGACAGGATGTTTCGGTGGCCCAGCGTCCAGATTTCAGGCCGCGCATCCTTGCGACCGACAAACGGGTTGTCCTGCGGAATGGAGCCGTCCGGGTTGATGCGGACAATCTTCCCGAAGTCGCTCTTCAGGTCGCGCGCCTGGACGCGGCCCTGGAGAATCGAGCGCTCACCCAACGTGACGAACAGCTTCCCATCCGGCGCGAAGACCAGACGCCCACCGGCATGCAGCGTCGACTCCAGCGTGGGCTCCATCCGGAAGATGACCTTCAGCCCTTCGACCTTGGGCTTCGCCCCATCCACCAGCTTCGCGCGCGCCACCGCGAGCCCGTTGCCGCCCTCACGCGGCTCGTAATAGCTCCAGTAGATGAGGCCACTGGTCGCGTAGTCCGGCCCCACCTCCACGTCGAGGAGCCCGCCCTGGTTGCGCCCATCCACGCGCGGCACACCCGCGACGGGCTGCGACTTCTCTCCCTTCGGCGTGACGATAAAGATCTTCCCGGTCGGCTTCTCCGTCACCAACATGCGCTGGTCCGGAAGGAAGGCGATGGCCCACGGCTTGTTGAAGCCCGAGGCCACCTCCGTGACTCGGAACGGCGTGCGCGTCTGGACGCCCGGCGCGCGCGTCTGGCCCGGGAAGGCCGGCTTGAACCCGGGCACGTTGGGCGGCGCCGTCTCGACGGGCGCACCGGTGGGATTCGGTCCCTGGCGGGGCTCGGACTGCTGGCTGCCCGCGGCGCCACCAGGGGCCATGTTGCCACTGGGCTTCGTGGGTTTGGCGGGAGCCTGCCCGTGGGCGGCCCCCGCGAAGGACAGGAGGGTGGTGCAGGCCAGGGTCGTCAGCAGGGTACGCATGAAGTCACTCCGCGAGCTGGGATGGAAACGAAGCTCTGCCGGCGTGCAGCAAACCCGAAGTGCGCTGCGGGGTGGAAGAACGATGCGTCCAACACCCGGCAACGAGCAGAAGTGGACGTCCGGCCCCCAGCCTGATGGGCACCGTCGCTCAGTCGACGGGCATCTCGTCGCGAATCCACGCCGTCACGGAGTCGTGTCGCGGCGCCCAGCCCAGCTCGCGCCGTGCCCGCTTCGCTCGCACCCGACTGTTGGAGCCGAACGAGTAGCGAGCGTGGCCCTCGCCCCACTCGCGCGAGGCCTCCTCCACCGTCCACGACCGCACCGGGCCCAGCTTCAACCGAGCCGCGATGGCTTCGCCAATCTCCGCGTAGGACGCCTCGCCGTTCTCCACGAAGTAGAAGGCCCCCGCCGGCGCCCGCTCCAGGGCCAGCGCATAGAGCGTGGTGACATCGTCGAGGTGCACGTTCGACCAGCGGTTGATGCCCTTACCGACGATTCGCACCACCCCGCTCTTGCGCGCCTGGGCGACGAGCGGCGGAATCTGCACGCTGTCGCGGCTCAGCCCCTTCCCCGTGCCGTAGATCAACGTGTTGCACAGGACGATGCCTCGCGCGCCCTCGGCGGCGAGGACGCGATTGTCGAGCGCATGCCGCGCCTGCTTCTCCGGCTCGACGATGAACGGCGTCTCCTCATCGAACACGTTGGGCGACAGGGCATTGCCCTTCACGTCATCGCCAATGACGCTGGAGCCGCTGGTGTGGATCAGCGGCTTGCCGGAGCCTCGCACGCCGTCAATCAACGCGAGGATGGCCTGCTCATGGTCGCTGCTGGCCGCGTTGATGACACCGTCCGCGCGTCGGGCCTCGGCCATGAGCAGGGCCGTGTCGCCCAGGTCCCCACGCACTGGTTCGATTCCGAGCGCCGCCAGCTTCCGGGCCTTCGCGTCGTCGCGCACGAGCCCACGAATGACATGCCCCCGGGCTTTCAAGTCCAACGCCAGGGAGCCGCCGATAAAGCCGGTGGCGCCAGTGATGAAGAGGTTCATCGCGAGATCTCCAGGGAACAGGGCAGGCGCAACGTGCGCACCGCATGCTCGCGAATGAAGCCGCTCCCCGGCGGGGCTTTTCCGCCGCACGGTGAACACTGAACACCCACGGCCCACATCACCCGGCGGTTTTCGCGGACGTCCAGTCCAGCGCGGTCCCGCACGTCTTGCAGTAACGGGCGTCCAGGTCGTGCCCCTGCGCGCCACAGCCGGGACACGCCTGGGTGTCCGGGCGCTGCTTCGTGGCGGCGGCCAGCTCCACGGAGACGATGCCCGTGGGCACCGCGAGGATGCCGTAGCCCATGATCATCAACACCGACGCGATGAACTGACCGGGCACCGTCTTGGGAGTGATGTCGCCGAAGCCCACCGTCGTCATCGTCACGATGGCCCAGTACATGGACCGGGGGATGCTGTCGAAGCCGTGCTGTTCACCTTCCACCATGTACATGATGGCGCCCATGACCACGTCCACGGTCAGCACGAAGCCAAGGAAGACGATGATCTTCCCCCGGCTCGCGCGCAGCGCGGTGAGCAGGACCTCCGCCTGCCCCAAGAGGTGCCCCAGCTTCAGCACCCGGAAGACCCTCAGCAGGCGCAGCACCCGGACCACGAGCAGCGTCTGCGCCCCGGGAAAGATGACGCTCAGGAAGGACGGGAGGATGGCCAGCAGGTCCACCAGCCCGAAGAAGCTGCGCGCGTAGTCCAGCGGTCGGCGCACGGCGATGAGCCGCAACACGTACTCGAGCGCGAAGATGATGGTGAAGAACCACTCCGCCACCTGCAGGGCGGACGCATACCGGACCCGGATGGAGGACACGCTCTCCAGCATCACCGCCGCGATGCTGAACACGATGGCCCACAGCAGGGCCACGTCGAACGCCTTTCCCGCCGGAGTGTCGGCCTCGAAGATGATGGTGTGGAGACGGGCGCGGAAACCACCCTGGGGGCTCTGCTCGGAGGACCTGGACACGGGGCGGCAGTCTAGGCGCAACGCGCGGCCGGACGCAGGGGCTTCGGCCTCCTGGTAGATTGAGACACCATGTCCATTACCCACGACACGCTCGTCGAGTACCTCCGGAACCAGCCCGGCCTCGAGGATGCCGTGAAGGAGCTGGACGACGTCCCCATGCAGGTCCCCACCCACTGGGAATGGATTGGCGGCATCCACGACGATGTCCTCGGAGCGACGACGTCCGTGAGCTATCGCGCCTGGACCCACTTCGCGCTGGGCTTCTATCCCTACAACGGCTGCGACCTCTATCGCGACACCCGGAGCAGCCGCGTCATGTTCTCCTACGTCGAACTCGGAGGGCACGGGGCGCGAAGGATCAGCTATCTGGTCACAAAGCATTCCCCTTTCATCCACGAGCCTGTCGCGGCCCACCTCCAGGTGCCCCCGGAACTCCACGACGACCTCTTCGCCGCCCTGCGCGAGCTCGGGATGAGCGAACAGACGCTTCGAGCCCAGGCGGAGCGGTACAAGAACGTCTCGAACATCCTGGAGCCCCTGCCCGAGGACCGGCTCACGGGCGCGAGCATCCGCGGAGAGCGCGGGCAGACGCAGCTCGACCTGACATTGATGGGTCCTCGGGCGACGCTCCGTGCCCTGCGCCAGCGCTTCCACCGCTCCTGAGAAGCCCTTCGCCTACAAGCGTCCGGACCCCTTCGAGGGATGCGCGGGTCGACGGAAGCGCCCCTTGCGCTTCACCTCGTCGGCCCTGCACACGCGCACCCCGAGGAAGCGCTGGAGCTGGTCCAACGCCAGGTCGTGGTCCGTGTCGCTCTCCGCGCAACAACAGTCGCTCAGCACGGTGATGTCGTACTCGAGCATGTGCGCGTCATGGGCGCTGAAGAAGACACACAGGTTCGTGGCGATGCCCGCCATCAGCAGCTTCTTCGTCCCCAGGTGCTCCAACAGGGGAACCAGCGACGTCGCGAAGAAGGCCGAGTGCTTGGGCTTGAGGACGAAGTAGTCCGTGGCATGTGGTCGCAAGGCCCGGACGATGCCTCGGCCCCGGCTGCCCGCCCGGGTGCAATGCCGGTAGACGTCCCGGAAGTTGCTGCGCCAGTGGTTGAAGTTGTCGTTGACGTAGATGACCGGCACCCCCGCCTTGCGCATCCGCGCGGCGAAGGGCGCCAATCGCTCCACCATGCGCGACGCCCAGGGGAGCACGTGCTCTCCCCCGGGGAAGTCCAGGTCATTGATGACGTCGATGATGAGCAGCGCGGCGTCCGCGCCCCTCAAGGACTTCGAGCGCGTCCCCTTCCCCGACTTCAGGACCGGCTTCGCCACGTGGACCTCCCGGGACGTCAAGGTAGCCACGGCCCAGGCGGCTGAGCAGTCCCCCAGGGAGCCACGCGCCCGAACGCCGCGCGCCCGGGCGGACTACGGCCTCGCCGTGACGCTCAGGAGGCGAACCTGGGTATTGATCCACGGGATGTAGTTGGAGACCCGGGCATAGATGCCGGGCAGGCCGGGCCTCGCGCAGCCCACGCCAAAGCTCACGACGCCCTGGAGCACGGGCCTGCCCTGCGCGCCAAGAACGAAGAGCGGTCCCCCGCTGTCGCCCTGACAGGCGTCCTTGCCCCCCTGGCTGTATCCGGCCCCGAGCATCGCGTATGGGTCGATGTGGATACCCTGGGAACTGTAGGCCGCCGCCACCTGCCGATGCGCGATGGTGGGGACCCCCACCTGCATCAGCACAGGGGACGTGTCATATCCGCCCTCGCGCGTGAGGCCCCACCCCGCCACCGTCGCCTCGACATTGTCCGGGACGGTCTCTCCCGCGAGCGGGAGCAGGATGGGCTGGACCGTGGCGGAGAACTTGAGAGGCTTCTCGAGCTTGACCACGGCGATGTCGTTCATCGTCGTGTCCGGGTCGTAGGCCGGATGGTAGACCGTCCTCACTCCTCGAACCGTCTGGGCACCCGCCCCGGGCCTCCCAAGGTCGTGCACGCCCGCGGAGACCGTCAGTCCAGACGTGCCGTCGTAGACGCAGTGCGCGGCAGTGACGACGATGTCCGACTCATTCTTCGTCGCGCTGACCCGGATGATCGAGGCGCCACAGAAGTGGCTCCCCTGCTGCTGCATGCTGACGTTCCAGGGATGGCTCCCCTGGCGTGCCTCCACCCCTCCGACAATCTCCTGGCCAATGCTCTCCACCGCATCGACACCCTGCACGTCCGGATCACCACAGCCCACCAGCCCCACCGCGACAACGACTCCCAGCACGAAGCGCATCGACCCCTCGGATTTCAAGTTCGAGACGCCTTGTGCAAGCCGAAGACCACGCGCGCGAAGGGACAGCGGCGAGGGAAGCCGCGCGAGGAGTCTGGACCGAAGTGAGCGGTTGACGTGTCAGGCCCCGCCCCGGGAGTGCTCCTGACGCGTCACGCTGGCTCCCCGCCGTGTCGCGATTGAGCGAGCCGCGCGTCTCCTCCCAAAAGCAAAGAGGGCCGCCCCTCGGTGGAGGCAGCCCTCTTCGACAACCTGGTGTCATCCGTCGGATGACGCGGCGCTCAGTGCCCTTCGGCGCCCGTCGCTCCCGCCGGAATCACGGGAGCCTCTCGCTCCGCCCCTCGCAGCGCGAACTTCCGGATGACGATGTAGAAGATGGGCGTCAGCACCAGCCCGAACAGCGTCACGCCGAGCATGCCCGCGAACACCGCCACGCCCATCGCCTGGCGCATCTCCGCGCCCGCGCCCGTGGCCAGCGCCAGCGGCACCACGCCCATGATGAAGGCGATGGAGGTCATCAGGATGGGCCGCAGCCGCAGCCGGCACGCCTCGAGCGCCGCCTGCACCACGCCCACGCCCTCGTCTTCCTGCGCCCTCGCGAACTCGACGATGAGGATGGCGTTCTTCGCCGCCAGGCCCACGAGCACCACGAGCCCAATCTGCGTGAAGATGTTGTTGTCCCCACCCACGAACCACACCCCGGCAATCGCGCTGAGCAACGCCAGCGGCACCGTGAGCAACACCGCCAGCGGCAGCGACCAACTGTTGTACTGCGCCGCCAGGATGAGGAAGGCCAGCAGGATGGCGAGCGGGAAGACGAACAGGCCTTCCTTGCCAGCGAGCTTCTCCTGGTACGTCAGGTCGGTCCACTCGAAGCTCATGCCGGCCGGAAGTGTCTCGGCCGCCACGCGCTCCATCGCCGCCACCGCCTGTCCCGTGCTCACCCCGGGCGCCGCCGCGCCGTTGATATCCGCAGAGGGATATCCGTTGTAGCGCAGCACCTGGTCCGGACCGAACGAGGGCTTCACCGTCACCAGTGACGCCAGCGGCACCATGCCGCCCTGCGGGTTGCGAACCTGGAGTCGGCCGATGTCCTCCGGCTCCATGCGGTGCTTCGCGTCCGCCTGGACGTTCACCTGGTAGGTGCGCCCGAAGCGGTTGAAGTCGTTCACATACAGCGAGCCCAGATGAATCTGGAGCGTCTCGAACACCGAGCCCAGCGGCACGCCCTGCTGCTTCGCCTTCACCCGGTCCACGTCCGCCTGGAGCTGAGGCACGTTGATTTCAAAGCCCGACATCAGGCCCATCAACTGGGGCTCGGCCGAAGCTTTCTGCACCAGCGCCTGCGTGGCGGCGTAGAGCGCCTCCGGCCCCAGCCCCGCGCGGTCCTCCACCTGGAGCTTGAAGCCCGCCATGGAACCCATTCCCGGAACCGGGGGCGGAGGGAAGATGGCCGCGAAGCCTTCCTGGATGCCGCCCAGCTTTGCCTGGAGCCGGCCCGCGATGGCGTTCGCGGACAAGTCCTTCGTCTTGCGCTGCTCGAAGTCGTCGAGAACCGCGAAGACGACGGCCGAGTTGGGGGAGTTGACGAAGCCGTTGATGGTGATGCCGGAGAAGGCCACGACGCTCGCCACGCCCTTCTCCGCCAGCATCAGCGCCGACATCCGCTTCGCCACGTCGTCCGTCCGCTCCAGCGAGGACGCGGGAGGAAGCTGCGCCAGCCCCACCAGGTAGTACTTGTCCTGCATGGGCACGAAGCCCGCCGGCACCTTGGCGAAGCCCACCCACGTCAGGAGCAACAGGCCTCCGTATACGACGAGCGCCAGCGCGCTGACGCGCACCACCCGCTTCACCAGCGACACGTAGCCAGCGGAGGCCTTGTCGAAGAAGCGGTTGAAGGGCCCGAAGAGCCAGCCGCCAAACGCCTTGTCCATGAAGCGCGTGAGGCCATCCTTGGGCCCGTGGTGCCCGCGCAGCAGCACCCCGGCGAGCGCCGGGCTGAGCGTCAGCGAGTTGAAGGCCGAGAGGATGGTGGAGATGGCGATGGTCAGCGCGAACTGCCGATAGAACTGGCCCGTGAGTCCGCCGAGGAACGCCGTGGGGACGAACACCGCCGAAAGCACGGAGGTAATCGCGATGATGGGGCCCGTCACTTCGGTCATCGCCCGACGGGCCGCCTCCTTGGGATTGACGCCCTGGGCGATGTGCCGCTCCACGTTCTCCACCACGACGATGGCGTCGTCGACGACGATGCCGATGGAGAGCACGAGTCCGAAGAGGGACAGCGTGTTGAGCGAGAAGCCCAACATGTGCATCACCGCCGCCGTGCCCACCAGCGACACGGGCACCGCCGCCAGCGGAATGATGGAGGCGCGCCACGTCTGGAGGAACAGCAACACCACCAGCACCACCAGCACCACCGCCTCCAGCAGCGTCGTCACCACGTTGCGGATGGACGTGCGCACGAAGAGCGTCGGGTCATACGCGATGCGGTACTCCATGCCCTTGGGGAACGCCTGGCTCAGCTCGTCCATCCGCGCGCGGATGCCCGCGGACACGTCCAGCGCGTTGGAGCCCGAGGCCTGGTTGATGCCGATGGCCACCGCCGACTTCCCATCCAACCGGGCGCGCACGGAATAGGAGTTGGCGCCCAGCTCCACCCGGGCCACGTCGCGCAGGTGCGTCACCTGTCCGCTCTCGCCCACCTTCACGACGATGTCGCGGAACTGCTCCTCGTCCGTGAGGCGTCCCTGGGTGGTGACGGTGAGCTGGAAGGCGGAGCGCTCATCCGGCTGCTGGCCGATGACACCCGCCGCCACCTGCACGTTCTGCTCGCGGATGGCGCCCACCACGTCGCTCGCGGTGAGCCCGCGCGCGGCGAGCAACTGGGGGTCCAACCAGACCCGCATGCTGTACTCGCCCGCGCCCAGCACACTGACACCCCCCACGCCCGGGACGCGCTGGAGGACGTCGCGCACCTGGAGCACCGCGTAGTTGGAGAGATAGAGCGGCTCCAGCGACCCGTCCGGCGACACCAGGTGCACCACCATCAGCAGGTCCGGACTCGACTTCTCGGTGAGCACCCCCAGCCGCTGCACCTCCGCGGGCAGGCGGGGAATCGCGCGGGCCACCCGGTTCTGCACCTGCACCTGCGCGGTGTCCGGATTCACGCCCATGGCGAAGGTGATGGTGACGGCCACCCGGCCATCGCTCGTCGCCTGCGAGGACATGTAGAGCATGCCCTCCACGCCGTTGATCTCCTGCTCCAACGGCGCGGCCACCGTCTCCGCGATGACGCCCGGGTCCGCGCCCGGATAGGCCGCGCGCACCACCACCGTGGGCGGTGACACGGCCGGGTACTCGCTCAACGGAAGCTGAATCAGGGACAGGCCACCGCCAATCAACAGCAGCACGGACAGCACGGCCGCGAAGATGGGCCGGTCCACGAAGAAGTGCGCGAACTTCACGGCCGCGCCCCTTCGGCGTGTTCGGAGCCGGCCATGGCCACCATCGTCGGCGCCACCGTCATGCCCGGCCGCGCCATGCCCTTGAGGACCACGCGCTCACCCGCCGACAGGCCCTCGCGCACCACGCGCAGCCCGCCCTCGGTGGTCCCCAGCTCCACGCGCCGCTGCTCCAGCGTCTGGTCCGGACGGACGACGAGCACGTAGCGCCCCTTCTGGTCCGTCCCCACCGCCTGGTCCTGGATGAGGATGGTGGGCCGCGCCGTGCCCGTCTCCAGCCGCACCCGGGCGAACAGGCCCGCCGTCAGCTTCCCATCCGGGTTGGGCAACACCGCGCGCGCTCGCGCCGTGCCCGTCACCGCCGCCACCTGATTGTCCAGGAAGTCCAACCGGGCCTCACGCGGGAAGCCCTCTTCACCCGTCAGCGCCACACGCACGGGCACCGCGTTGACGCGGCCGTCCTTGCCGCGCGCCCCCGAGGCCGTGCCCGCGAAGCGCAGGTACGTCGCCTCGTCCACGTCGAAGTAGACGTAGAACGGCTCCACCGAGACGATGGTGGTGAGCAACGTGGCGTTGGCGCTGCCGCCACTGACCAGGTTGCCCGCCGTCACCAGCGCCCGCCCCACCCGACCACTCACGGGCGCACGCACGCGGGTGTCATGCAGGTCGATCTCCGCCGAGCGAGCCGCCGCCTTCGCGGACTCGACCCGGGCGCGGGCCTCCGCGCGCTCCGCCATCAACACATCGAAGTCGCCCCGGGAGATGGCCTGCTCGGCCACGAGCTTCTCACCGCGCTCGAACTTCTTCTCCGTCAACGTGCGCCGCTCCTCGGCCTGACGCAGGTCCGCCTGGGCCCGGGCGTTCGCCGCCTCGAAGGTGCGCGCGTCGAGCTGGAACAACACCTGTCCCGCGGTGACGAGGCCCCCCTCCTGGAAGCGCACCGCATCGATATAGCCACCGACGCGAGGCCGCAGCTCCACGCTATGCACCGCCGCGAGGGTGCCGGTGAATTCGGCGCTGTCCGCCACCTGTCGGGTGACGACCTCCGCCGCGACGACAGGAGCCGCCGCCGGCTTCGCCGGGCCTGCTCCACCTTGCGCGTCCGAACCCTCGTCGCGCGCGAGGACAAGACCGCCCACCACCAGCGGGAGGGCCAGGGCCCCTCCCACCGCTGCACGTTTCCAATTCATGGCTGACTCCAACTTCCATTCAGGGGTCGGGACACACCGGTGGCGCTCGCACGCATGCGTGTGCACCTCCGGCGGCCCGTGAAAAACAGGACGAGGAACGACTGCGCGAACGTCACCCGGCCGGTCGGTGTGGCACCGCCGGGAGACAGGGTGTGTGGGTGTCTGGGACGGGTGCGGGAGCGCGGCGCACCGAGCCTGGAGACAGGCTCGGCCCCCGCGTCAGGGCCCGTGAGGTGCTAGCGAGACATGGAGCGACAACAGCGCACCGGGGGACGGGACGCTCGAGGCGGGACACGCCTCACCGCGGAGGTAATTTGCAACATTGCCTCTTACTAATTACCCCGAGGCCTGACGCGCAACGCAATTTGAAGCGGCCGCCCCGAGGTGGGGCGTCACTTGCCGGTGACGGCGCAGCCCGGGGATGGCCGCCAGTCGCGCAGCGCGGTGACGAGGTCGTCCTGTTGGGCGGTGACACCTTCGGGTGCGTCGCGCTTGTTGACGCTGGCCGGGCGCGTGAAGTCGAGCAGGTCCACGGGCGCGGGTCGTGACGGGCAGCCTTCCTTGAAGGAATCCTCGGCGTCGACGAGCAGGCGGTCCGCGTGGTCATCGGCCGGGTCGGCGGACTCGGGCCACGTCAGCTCGCCGGACAGGGGTTCGGCCTTCTCGGGGGGAAACCACGTCCACCGCAGCGTCGTCTGGCCGGTGTTGCCCCAGAAGCTGCCTCCACCCCCTCCTCCCCGCGTGGTGATTCCGGAGGGCCGCTCCCGCCATTCGATGGGGTAGCCCGCCGGCACCGCGCGTGTGAGCGGGCGAGCACGGTCGACGGTAATGGCCTCATCGGCGAGCAGGAGCACCCACGTCAGCTCCCGCAGCGAATCGACGGAGAGCGTGCCCACCCTCACTCGCGCGAGCCGGTTCGCGTTCGTGGTCTTCACGTCCACCTGACCGATTCGCTTCGCGTCGTCGTACAAAGCCAGGTCGCTGCAGCTTTGCGACACCCATGCCGCCCCCGTCCCCAGGTGGTAGGCGCGCACCTCGTCACAGAAACCGTGGTGCCCCCGGCGGCCTCTCAACACCAGCCATCCGTCCTTCGGCACCCGCATGCGCACCACGGGGAGCACCTTGTCGAAGGACGTCCAGCCCCCCTCGCAGCTCCGCCACGCCGTGTAGCGCCAGCGCTGGGGCCGGGTGCGAGCAGCCTCCTCGCACCCCTTGCGAGACTCCGCTTCCGCTTCGGCGACGGAGGACTCGTCCGGTCGGTCGAGCGCGCGGAGGAAGGCCGCGTCCACCCGGGTGTACGGGCCCTCCATCTCCTTCGCGCAAACGGTGTCCGACGCTGCGCACAGCAGCGAGGCGAGCCGGTGGTCCGGCTTCACGGAGTCCAGCGTCAGCGTCTCGCGCGCCTCGGGCGGCAGCACCACCATGCGCGCGCCGGGCTTGCCCAGCTCCAGATAGGACTCCACCCAGGTCCGTCCACCCTGCTTCCACCAGGCCTTCAGGGCCAGCGGTGACACGTCCTCGGGCACCGGCTCGCGCTCCTCGCGGCTCATCGCGAAGCAGTGCGACGTGAGCAGCTCGCGCAGGGCTTTGGCGCCTGCCTTCCGGTCACCCCCGTCCGGAAGGGCTTCCAGTCGTGCATCCAGCGCCAGCAGGCGCTCGCGCGCGGCCGTCCACTCGGCCGAGGCTTCGGGACACGGGGCGAAGACCTTCTCGTCCGCCGGGGGCCGGGCGGACAGGAGCACACCCAGGGTGAGCAGGGGCAGGAGCATGGGCGCTCCAGAATCGCGCATTTCCCAGGGACGGGGCCAGGACGTCCCGCGGCGTGACACTTCCCGCCCGGAGGCTCGGCAGGCCCGTTGAGGTGGATGGGGCTTGGTGCTAACCCCATGGCCGCCCATGCCACGTACGACGACCCTGGAGCTCTACAAGGAAGAGATGAAGTTCTCGGCCGGGCACTTCACCATCTTCTCCGCGACGCACCGCGAGAACCTGCACGGCCACAACTTCACCGTCTACGTCGCGCTGACGGGCGAGGTCGCCGACAACGGGATGCTGTCCGATTACGGCCCCCTGAAGCAGACCATCATCGCCCGCTGCCGCACCTGGAACGAGACGTTCTTCCTCCCGGAGCACTCCCCGCACCTGAAGCTCGAGCGGGACGCGAAGGGCAATGTCCTGGCGAGCTTCAACGGCGAGGAGCTGCGCTTCCTCGCGCGCGACATCACCGTGCTCCCGGTGGAGAACGTGACGCTCGAGGAGCTGGCGCGCGTCTTCGGTGAGGAACTGGTGGGCGACGGCACCGCCCTGCGAAAGGACGGCGTCACCCGGCTGGTGGTGAAGTGCGCTTCCGGTCCGGGGCAGTCGTCCTCCTGGGAGTGGGTGGCGCCGTGACGAACGACTGGGCCATCGTCACGGGCGCCAGTCGGGGCATCGGGCAGGCCCTGGCCGCGCGCTTCCGCAAGGAGGGCTGGGGCGTGCTGAACCTGGCGCGCCAGCCGAGCCACGTGCCGGGCGTCGTGGACCTGAGCGTGGACCTGGGCTCCGGCGACTGGGAGTCCCGCGTGGAGGCCGCGCTGCGCGACGCCGTGGGACAGGCGAAGGGGCGCGTCAGCCTGGTGCACAACGCGGCCATCTATGACCACGACGACGCGCTGACGCTGACGGCGGCGCAGCTTCGCCGGGTGCTGGAGGTCAACGTCGTCGCGCCCGCCGTGCTCAACCGGCTGACGCGGCCCTACCTGGGCGACGGCTCCTCCATCCTCTACGTGGGCTCCACGCTCTCGGAGAAGGCCGTGCGGGGCAATGCCTCCTACGTGACGTCGAAGCACGCGCTCGTCGGGCTGATGCGCTCCACCTGCCAGGACCTGGCGGGCACGCGCATCCACACCGCCTGCGTGTGCCCGGGCTTCACCGACACGGAGATGCTGCGCGAGCACCTGGGCGACGACGCGGCTCGCACCGCCACCATCGCCGCCAAGTCGACCTTCGGGCGCCTCATCACCCCGGAGGAGATCGCCCACGTGCTCTACTTCTGCGCCACCACGCCCACGGTGAATGGCGCGGTGCTCCACGCCAACCTGGGCCAGGTGGAGACCTGAGGGCTTTAGCCCTCGGCCGGATAGACGGTGCACTGCGAGGTGCACGTCTCCGACACGCGCAGCTTCACCACGCGCGCGGTGGCGAAGCTCAGCCGCTCGAACACCCACGCGGCCAGCAGCTCGCTGGTGGGGTTCTCCAGGCCGGGCACGTCGTTGAGCAGCCGGTGGTCCAGCAGCGCGTGCAGCGGCTGCCACGCGGCGTTGAGCTCCGCGAAGTCGACAATCCAGCCGAAGTGCGGGTCCACCGGCCCCCGCACGGTGATTTCAATGCGGTAGCTGTGCCCGTGGACGCGCGAGCACTTGTGGCCAGGGGGGACGTTGGGAAGGCGGTGCGCGGCCTCGAAGGTGAACTCCTTCGAGATCTCGGTCACCAGCGAGGCTTTCTTCGTCGAGACGGGCTCCATTGGACCGGCCTTCTACCCACGTTTGTGTCCGGGCGTCGAGCCAAGACACGGCCCGGGCTCCCACCCCTGCCTACCGACGCACCGCCGCGAGGATGTAGCGGGGCAGCAGCTCCTCCCGGAAGGTCTTCCAGAGGTTGAACTGGCCGTAGTTGCCGCCGGTGAACATCACCGTCAGCTCCAGCTCGGGGATGACCATGACGTACTGCCCGCCGTTGCCGCCTGCTTCATATTCCGCGTAGACGCGCTCGCCCACGCGCAGTTCGTGACGCCACCACGCGTACCCGTAGGTCCGGTCCGGGCTCATCACGGAGTGGCGGGTGATGGAGCGCTCGACCCAGCGCTTGCTGACCACGCGCCTGCCGTTCCACACGCCGCCCGCCAGGTAGAGCTGCCCCAGCTTCAGCGCGTCACGGGGACGCGCGTAGAGGCCGCCACCCAGGTACGCCTCTCCATCCGGCATCAGGTTCATTGCGTAGCGGCGGAACTGGAGGGGCTCGGCCACGGTGCGCGCGAAGTGCTCGGGCAGCCACGTGCCCGTCGCGTTGCGCACCATGCCGCCCACCAGGTTCATCCCCGCCGAGCAGTACACCGCCTGCGGCTCTCCGGGCGCCCGGCCCATGGGCAGGTCGAGCGTGTACGTGTACCAGTCCCCCTCCTGCTCCTGGAGGGCGTTCTCGTTGCCCGGGGACTCATCGTTGTTCTCGTCGCAGTCCAGTCCCGACGTCATCGTCATCAGGTGCTCCAGCGTGAGCTGGGCCTTGCGCGGGTCCGCGGGCGCGGCGCTCTTGTACGAGGGAAACAGCGAGTAGACGGGCGTCTCGGGCGAAAGCTTCGCGCCCTGCTCCATCGCCGTGCCCACCAGCACCGGGGCCAGCGTCTTGGACGCGGAGCGCAGGTCATGCAGGCGCTCCTTGTCGAACCCGTGGAAGTACTCCTCGACGACGAGCTTGCCCTTGCGAGCGATGAGCACGCCCTGGATGAGCGGCCCCGCCGACGGGCCCGGCTCGGTGTCGAGGATGCGCTGCACCAGCGCATGGATGGGCGCGGGGTCCATGCCCACGTCGGAGAGCGACGCCGTCGCCCAGCCATCCTGCTCCGCGACAGGTTGGCGGTAGGCATAGGGCCCGGACGCGGGCGTGCGCGGGTAGAGGCCCACGGCCTGGTCGCGCTCCTTCTTCGTGAAGTTGATGGGGCCCAGGAAGAGGATGGGCACCGTCAGCCGACCGAAGCGCGGGTCGAAGGTGCCCTCGAACGTCGTCGGACCGCGCGGGTCCACCAGCTTCACCGCGTTGCCCTGCATGGAGACGTTGAACGCGAACTGCTTGCCGAAGCCCTTCTCCGGGTCTCTCAGGTACGCGGCGATGGTGCCGTCCGGCCGCGCGTACACGACGAGGTACAGCGTGAAGCGGTCCGCCCACGGCGTCACCTGTCCCCGCCACACGCCCTTCTGGAGCGCGCGCAGCTCCACGGGCGTGGCGTACTGAACGCCGCCCACCACGACGCGCGGCTGCACCCAGTGGCCCCGGATGAACTTGCCGTCGGTGCCCACCACGCCCCGGAACGTCCCCAGCCCTCCCGGCATCGTCACCGTCAGCGCGTTCTTCTCCAGGCGCCCCGGTGCCTCGTACCCAGCGATGCGCGCGCGCCACGTGTCCCCTTCGCGGAACACCGTCAGCTCACCCTGGAGTTCGGGCCCGAAGACGGGCTCTCCGGCCCAGATGCCCAGGAGCTTCGTCGCGGCGTCAGCGGGGGCCTCGACCTTCGCGGGCTCGACGGGAGCCTTCGCGGGCTCCGCGCCCAGGACGTATGAGGGCAACGCGAGCAGCGCCAGCAGGGCGCCCAGCGGGGCACGGGCCGAGGGGGACATGGCGTGATTCCTTGGTGGACGAGCGAGGGGGTTCACCACCCGTCTCCCTACGCGGGAGCCTCCACGCCGATTGCAACCCACTTGCACGAATGTCCCCGGGCGGGACGCGGTCCCCCGGGCTATCCTCTGGGGCCATGAGTCAGGAGGCCAGGACGGCCGGTCGCCCCGCCGGGGGGCTGGCGGGAGGACAGCGTTGCTTGCACCCCGGGCGCGGGCCGCGTAGCGATGGTGCTCCGGCCGCTGCACGGTCCTCGCGCGCATGAAGCTCTCCCTCGCCACCCGCATCTTCCTGGGCTACGCGGTGGTGCTCGTCACCTTCGGCCTGGTGTCCCTCTTCAGCGTCGCGGAGCTGCACCGCAATCGGCTGGAAATCCGGCTGCTGAGCCAGGGCTATCTCCAGCTCTCCCAGGACGCGGCGGAGATGGAGATGAACCACGCCAACCAGCAGCGGCACACCGCGCGCATGCTGGAGGAGGACAGCGCGGAGATACGGCGCGCCATCATCCGCCTGGCCCGCGTCTACGTGCCCACGGCCTTCATCTCCCAGCGGCTGGCCACCACGCGCGAACGGGCCACCCAGCTTCGGGACATGGCCCCGGCGAGCGAGGTGCCCTTCATCGAGGAGTTGGAGGCGCGCCTCCTCGAGCTGGACTCGCGCTACCGCGAATATGGCCGCGCCGCGGAGAGCGTGTTCGACGCGTTCTCCACGCAGGCGCCGGACAAGGCCCAGGTGGACCGCGCCACCGCCGACGTGCTCACCATGGAGGACGCCATCGGCCGTGAGCTGCGGCTGCTCCGGCTGTCCCTGTCCAACCGCATCCGCGAGCGCGTGGACGGCGCGGAGGAGCGCGAGCGCCAGACGGGCCTCGCCATCATCAGCCTCTCCGTCGCGGCCATCCTCCTGGGTCTGGGCGCCACCGCGTGGTCGGCGCGCACGCTGCGCCCGGTGCGCACGCTCATCGAGGGCGTGTCCCGCATCGGCAAGGGGGACTACAGCGCGCAATTGGGCGTGCGCGGCCACGACGAGGTGGCGGTGCTCGCGCGAGCGTTCGACCAGATGGCCCGCTCGCTCCAGGCCCGCGAGGCGCAAATCAAGGCGCAGGCGGAGGCGCTGATGCGCGCCGAGCAGCTCGCCGCCGTGGGCCGCATCTCCGCTCAGATTGTTCACGAGGTGCGCAATCCCCTGTCGTCCATCGGACTCAACGTGGAGCTGCTCGGGGACGCGGTGGAGCGCGCGACGTTCCCCGCGCCCGACGAGGCCAACGAGGTGAAGGATTTGCTCTCCGCCGTCACCCGCGAGGTGGACCGGCTGGCGGACGTCACCGAGCACTACCTGCGCATGGCGCGGCCCCAGCGGCCGGACCTGGACCCGCGCGACGTGACGGCGGTGCTGGACGGCGTGCTGGACTTCTCCCGCGAGGAGCTGATGCGCGCGGGCGTGGAGGTGGTGCGCGAGTTCTCCCCGACGACGCCTCCCGTGCTCGCCGACGAAGGGCAGCTGCGCCAGGTCTTCCTCAACCTCCTGCGCAACAGCCGCGAGGCGATGCCCTACGGAGGGCAGCTCACCATCGCCACCCGCCCCCTGGAGCAGGACGTGGAGGTGACGGTGCGGGATACAGGTCAGGGGATGACGGAGGAGGTGCGCCGTCACCTCTTCGAGCCATTCTTCACCACCAAGGAGGGGGGCACGGGGCTGGGGCTCGCGGTGAGTCAGCAGATCCTCCAGGCCCACGGGGGCTCGCTCTCCTGCCAGAGTATTCCCGGCCAGGGCACGGCCTTCGTGTTAAGGCTTCCACGCGCATGAGCTTCACATCGTATCGGGACGTGCTGCCCTCCGGGCTGCGCGTCGTCACCGTCGAGACGCCCCACCTCCACACCGCCCTGCTCGCCATCTACGTCCGCACGGGCAGCCGCCACGAGACGCTCGCCAACAACGGCGTCAGCCACTACCTGGAGCACCTGTTCTTCCGGGGCAGTGCGGGCTGGCCGGACACGGTGAAGATGAACGCCGCCGTGGAGGAAGTGGGCGGCAACCTCAACGGCGTCACCACCCGGGACCACGGGTACTACTACACGCCGCTGCACCCCGCGCACATGCGCGTGGGCATGGACATCCTCGGGGACATGCTCACCCGTCCGCGTCTCACGGACATGGAAGTGGAGCGGCAGATCATCCTGGAGGAGATGCTGGACGAGGTGGACGAGAAGGGTCGCGACATCGACCTGGACAACCTGTCCAAGCGCCTGCTCTTCCCCGACCACCCGCTGGCCCTGAAAATCGCGGGCACGCGCGAGTCCGTCTCCGCGCTCGCGCACAACCAGGTGCTGGAGCACTTCGCGCAGCACTACGTCACCGGCAACCTGGTCGTCACGGCCGCGGGCCGCGTGCGCCGCGAGGAGGTGCTGGAGTTGACCGAGCGCGCCTTCGCGCACCTGCCGCGAGGACTGGCCAGCACGGAGGCGCCCCCGCCGACGGCCGCGCCCGGTCCCCGCCTGCACTTCGTCTCCCACGACGAGTCGCAGACGGAGTTCCGCCTCAACTTCCGCACCGTGCCCGAGCAGCACGACGACTACGCCGCGCTGCAAATCATCCGGCGCGTGCTGGATGACGGCCTGTCCTCCCGGCTGCCCTTCGAAATCGTGGAGAAGCGCGGACTGGCGTACTCCGTCCACGCGTCGCTGGACGGCTACCACGACTCGGGCCTGTTCGAGATTGAGGCAGCCAGCGCGCCGGAGAAGGCCGCGCAGGTGGTGGCCGAGTCGTTCCGCGTGCTGGGCGCGCTGTGCGACGAGGAGATTGGCGAGGAGGAGCTGGCTCGGGCCAAGCGCCGCCACCGCATGCTGCTGGAGTTCTCCCAGGACTCCCCGGGGGAGCTGGCCGGGTGGTTCGGCGGCACGGAGCTGTTCCGCGCTCCGGAGACCTTCGAGCACCGGGCGGACCTGGTGGACTCACAGTCCGCCGCGCGCGTGCGTGAAGTCGCGCGGCGCTACTTCCACCGGGACAACCTCATCGCCGTCGCGGTGGGTCAGCGCAAGGGGCTCAAGGCCCTGGAGCGCGTGGTGGCGGAGGCGCCGGGACTGCCCGGAGCGCCCGCCGCGCCGTTGCTGGTCAGCGGCGCCCGCCACGGATGATGACGGGGCCGGTGGACTTCTTCTTCGGCTTGGGAGCGACGGCCAGGAGGGCCTTCTTCACCTCCTGGTACTCCACGTTGTCGGGCTCGCGCGTGAGGGCCTCGTCGATGAGCTTCATGCCCCGAGCCATCTGCGTCTGGAGCTGAGCAGAGAGCTTCGCCAGGGCGACCTTCTCCTCCTGGGAGGCCTCGCCCAGCGCCAGCAGGCGCTCCAGGGACGAGTACGCGTCCACCTTGCGCTCCGACTGGAGGAACAGGCGCCACAGCCGGGTGTGCACGGGCGCGAAGCGGGGCTCGGCGCTGAGGGCGAAGCGGTAGCTCTCCTCGGCGCCCTTCAAATCCTTGGCCTCCTCCTGGGCACGGCCGCGCACGTAGAGGGCGCGGGCGAGGCGGGGGCGGAACTGGAGGGCACGGTCCACCAGGGCGAGTGAATCCGCGCGGCGGCCCTGGGCGAGCACCGTCTCAGCCATCCAGGCGAGGGCCTCGGCGTTCTGGGGTTCGGCGTCGACCAGGGGCTTGAGGGCGGCCTCGGCGTCCGTCGCGCGGCCCTGGGCCAGCAGGGCGCGGGCGCGCAGCATGACGACGTCTCCGCGGTTGGCGTCCTTGCCTTCGACGGCCTGGAGGTCGGCTTCGGCCATCTGCGGCACGCCGCTGACGAGGAAGTAGCGGGCCCGCAGGAGGCGCGCGGTGGTGTGCGCGGGGTTCTGCTGGAGCAGCTTGTCCATGAGGTTGGCGGCGAGCAGCTCGTCGCCCTTCATGAGGAGGACTTCCGCCTCCATGGCCTTGGCCTCCGGGTCGTCCGGGCTGTCGCGCAGGACGCTCTCCAGCGTGGCGAAGGAGGCTTCAATCTGACCTTCGCGGGCCTGGAGCCGGGCCAGGCCGAGCACGTCCGACTCCGTGAGCAGGCCGGAGTCGCGCAGGGTGGAGAGGATGGTGAGGGCCTCCTGGGTGTTGCCGTTGCCCAGGTACAGCTCGGAGAGCTGCTTCTGGATGGAAGGGTCCGTGCCGGGGATGAGGGCCTCGGCCTGCTTGAGGGACATGATGGCCGCGCCCATGTTGTTGTTCATGAGGTGGGCATCGGCCATCAGCAGATAGGGCTCCGCGCTGTCGGGGGC
>NZ_JABUMQ010000138.1:0-26843 GCF_013336645.1 Myxococcus sp. CA039A
GCCCGCGGGCGGGGTGGCGGTGGCGGGCCGGGCCGCGGGAGGCGGCGTTGCCGGCTTGGCGACGGACGCGGGGAGGCTCGCGGGCACCTGCACCTGGACGGGGGGCGCGGCCTTGGCGTCGCGGGCATCCTGCCGGAGCTTCTCCTCGAAGTCGGACCACTCCTTCTTGAAGTGGTCGGGGTCCGGACGTCCCTCCTCGCGGTGCTTCAGCGAAGGGGCCCAGCGCACGGTGTACGCCTCGCCGGCGTGGAAGACGGGCGGAGGAGGGATGCCGTACGTCGCCGGGTCGAAGAAGGACTCGTCCAGGTCAGCGAAGCCGTACGCCTTCGCCTTGGCGACGAAGTTGGGGATGATGCCCGTGGGCGCGTGGTAGCCGAGGATGTGGTCGTCCTCGTCCTTGGTGACGGGCGTGAAGACGAAGATGTCCTGGGTGCGGTAGTCGCCCTTCTCGGTGAGCGGCAGCACCTCCGACAGGGCGCTCGTCTTGCGACTGCCGTCGTGGAAGCGCTCGCAGCAGATGATGAAGTTGATGGCGCTGGCCACCTGGGCGCGGACGGCGACCATGGGCAGCTCGATGCCGGACATGAGGCACAGGGACTCCACGCGGCGCAGCGTGTCCGTGGGCGTGTTGGCGTGCGTGGTGGCCAGCGAGCCGCCGTGGCCCGTGTTCATCGCCTGCATGAGGTGGAACGCCTCGCCACCGCGCACCTCGCCGACCACGATTCGGTCCGGCCGCAGACGCAGGGCCGAGTGCAACAGGTCTCCCATGTCCACGCCGCCCTTGCCGAACTTGTCCGGCGGACGGCTCTCGAAGGCGACGACGTGTGTCTGGTTGAGCTGGAGCTCCGCCGAGTCCTCGATGGTGAGGATGCGCTCCTCGTCGGGGATGAGGGAGGAGACGATGTTGAGCAGCGTCGTCTTGCCGGAGCCCGTGCCGCCGGCCACCAGCATGTTGAGCTTGGTGGCGATGCCCGCCTCGATGAGCCGTGCCATCTGCGGCGTCAGCGAGCCGAACTTCAACAAGGAATTGATGGTGAGCTTTTCCTTGAAGAACTTGCGGATGGAGATGGTGGTGCCCTTGCGGGCAATCGGCGGAATCACCACGTGGATGCGGCTTCCATCCGGAAGGCGCGCGTCCAGGCGGGGCCTTTCCTCGGTGAGCATGCGGCCGACGAACTGGGCCATGTTGCGCGCGGCACCGATGAGGCCTTCCTCGGTGAAGGTGGCGTCCGTGCGCGACAGGCGGCCCTTCTTCTCGATCCACACGTCGGTCGGGCCGTTGATCATGATCTCCGACACCGCCTCGTCGTCCAGGTAGGGCAGGACGGGCTTGAGGAAGGCGCGGAGTGACTCGGTGTACATCGTCATGGCGCCCCCCAGGCTAGCGCGGCCGGTGCCTTCCGCCCAAGAACCCGCCGTGCCCGCCCGCCTGCCTCCTGTGACGCTGTCGGCTCTCCGACGGCGTCACGAAAGGGATGGGCCCCGTGGGAAGGGGGTGTTTCAATGCCCCGCCGTGTTGGTCGGGGAGGCACTCACATGTTGCAGGACAAGCTGCCGAAGGACTGGAAGCAGGCGCTCAAGGCCGCGCTCGATTCACCTTCGTTCCAGGAACTGGAGCGCTTCGTCGCGCAGGAGCGCCAGGAGGCCACCGTCTTCCCCTCGGAGGAGGACCTGTTCTCCGCCTTCCGGCTGACGCCCTATGCCGACGTGCGCGTGCTGCTGCTGGGCCAGGACCCGTACCACGGGCCAGGGCAGGCGCATGGGCTGGCGTTCTCGGTGAAGCCCGGGGTGCCCTCGCCGCCCTCGCTGGTGAACATCTTCAAGGAGCTGGAGGCGGACGTGAAGGTGCCGCGTCCCAAGGACGGCTCGTTGATTGCCTGGGCGGAGCAGGGCGTGCTGCTGCTCAACGCGGTGCTGACGGTGCGCCAGGCGGAGCCCAACAGCCACGCGGGCCATGGCTGGGAGGCCTTCACGGACGCGGTCATCCGCGCGGTGAGCGAGAAGACGGAGCCCGTGGTCTTCCTGCTGTGGGGCAAGTACGCGCAGAAGAAGAAGAAGCTCATCGATGCCACGCGCCATGTCGTCATCGAGGGCACGCACCCGTCTCCGCTGTCGGCCAGCAGCGGCTTCTTCGGCAGCCGGCCTTTCAGTGCGGTGAACCAGGCCCTGGAGTCCAAGGGCCGGCCGCCCATCGACTGGCGCCTGACGCGGTGACACGCGCACGCCCGGTCGCCCGGCGCTGACAGTCCGTTCTCGGCGGGCGGTGGCTTGATACGGTGCGTCGCGACATGACCGCCGCCTTCCTCGCCGCCTCCACGCCCGAGCCCGTCGGGCCGAACCGCTACCTCGTCCGCTTCACCTCGCCCTGGTACCAGGGGCGGGGCGCGTATGGAGGCCTGGTCGCGGGCACCGCGCTGCGCGCGCTGGAGCACACGGTGGGTGACGCGGCGCGGCCGGTGCGCTCCTTCACCATGCACTTCTGCGCTCCCGCCGTGGAGGGCGAGGCACGGGTGACGACGCGCATCGAACGGGCGGGGAAGCTGGTCACCCACGCCACGGTGCGCGTGGAGAACGACTCCGGCGTGGTGGCCATGGGCAGCGCGACCTTTGGCGCGGCGCGCGGAGGCGCCATCGAGTACCTGGAGATGTCGCCCCCGAAAGTCCCGCCTCCGCACGAGGTGCCGATGACTCCGGACGACGTGCCCATGCCGGACTTCTGCCGCTTCTTCGAGTTTCGCTTCTGCATCGGCTCGGCGCCGTACGCGGGGGCCGCCGTCGCGGAGACGGGCGGCTGGCTGCGCCCGAGGGAGCCGACGGTGCTGGATGCGCCCCTGTGCGTGGGGCTGATGGATGCGTACCCGCCCTCGGTGCTCTCTCGCGTGGACGGCTTCCGCCCCGCCGCCACCGTGGACTTCACGATGCACTTCTTCCAGACGCTGCCTCAGGCGGGCCTGAAGCCGGACGCCCAGTTCCTGCGCACCGGTCGCTCCCTCCAGGCGAGTGGAGGCTACTCGGAGGACTTCCAGCAGCTGTGGACCGAGGACGGCCAGCTCCTGGCGCAGTGCCGGCAGCTCTTCGTGGTGATGGGCTGAGAGACGGGCCGCAAGCCGTGCCGCCCGGGGGCTTCTGGTAGTGTCCGCGCGGTGCGCGTGCTCTGGGTCGTCATCTGCGTCATCTGTGCGCTGCTCGCGGCGGTCGGCGGAGTCTTCGTGGTCGCCGGTCTCAAGGACGTCCTGAGGGCCCTGCGCTCCCGCCGCTGGCCCACCGTGCCCGGCACCGTCCTGGCCGCCGAGGAAGTGGAACACCGCCTCCCGGTTCCCGGCCAACCCGAGCCCCGCATCCATTACGAAGCCCGCGTCCAGTACGAGTACTCCGTGGGCCGCGTGCTGGTGGGCACCGCCACCCTGCGCGTGGACCCCACCGCGCGCACCAACCCCCAGGACGCCCAGGCCACCCTGCGTCGCTACCCGCCTGGACAGTCGGTCCGGGTCGCCTACAACCCACGGGACCCGACGGACGCGGTGCTGGAGCCCGGCGCCCATGCGCCCAGCTTCGTCCGGCTCATCGTGGGGCTCGGGCTCGTGGGGGTGGGGGCCAGTATTCCGCTCATTGCCCGCTGGTTCATGGCGCGCCTGTAGGAAAAACTCCGTCCAGGACGCAACTGATCCACACAGCCCACGAGAATCCCTCACATTCTCTTTCGGTCGTCCCCGTTCCGAGGTCTTTCATGAGTGATCGCTCCATCCGCCGCGGTCAGCAGCCCCAGTCTCGGTCCACGCAGACCGCCCAGAACACGCCGGTGGTGAAGAGCACGACCACGGAGAAGGTGGTCAAGGACACGAACACCGGCGTCCAGACGACCTTCCAGGACGGCCGCCTCCAGAGCCACTTCGAGCGTGAGAAGAGCACCACGCAGAACTGGAACACCAGCTACAGCACGGAGTCCCAGCACGAGTCCTCCGGGCGCGTGACGGGGCCCCTGGCGGGCCTGCTGGGTCAGATTCCGAAGGTCGGCATCGACGGCCAGTTCACCAAGGGCGCGGCGGTCAAGAAGTTCGAGGGCGGCTTCGGCGACGCGAACAGCGTGGCCCAGGGCTACGGCAAGATGAGCGTCCTCGAGGCGGAGCTGAAGGGCTCCGGCGAGGTCGGCATCGAGGGTGGCAAGCTGTTCGCCCGGGGTGACCTGGACGCGAAGGCCACGCTGGTGGACGCCGAAGGCACCCTGCGCGCGGGCGTCGGCCCGATTCAGGCGGAGCTCCAGGGCAAGGCCTGGGTGGGCGCCAAGGCGGGTCTCCACGGTGAAGTGACGCTGGACCCCATCAACGGCAAGTACGCGGCTCGTGTCGGCGGTGACGCCTTCATCGGCGCCCGCGCCGGTGTGACGGCCAACGTGAAGCTGGGCGACTACGGCGGCGTCACCGGTCGCGCGGAGGCGTGGGCGGGTGTCGGTGTGTCGGCCCGTGCCGAGGCGAGCTGGGACAACGGCCGCTTCAAGGCGCGCGTGGACTTCGGCGCGGCGCTGGGCATCGGCTTCAAGCTGGGCTTCGACGTCGACATCAACTTCGGCAAGATCGCCGACGCGGTGAAGAGCGTCGTCGAGAAGCCGGTCGAAGTGGTCAAGAATGTGGTGAAGTCCGTCGGCAACTTCTTCAAGGGGCTGTTTGGCTGATGGCGGAGACCGCCAGGTACGACGCACTTCTCGCAGCCGGGGAGCTGGACCAGGCACGCCGTGAGGCCGAGGCCGCGCTCAAGCGCGATGCTTCGGACCTGGCGGCCCGGGTCGCGCTCGCCCGGCTCGCGGCATTTGATGGCAACGAGGCCCAGGCGGAGTCGTGGCTTCTGGGCCTGAGCGCGGAAGAGCCGGGCGTGCAGCTCGTCCGCGCCGCGCTCCTCACCCGACG
The DNA here is from genome assembly GCF_013336645.1 of Myxococcus sp. CA039A. Lineage (NCBI taxonomy): Bacteria > Pseudomonadati > Myxococcota > Myxococcia > Myxococcales > Myxococcaceae > Myxococcus > Myxococcus sp. CA039A. The sequence goes on from NZ_JABUMQ010000138.1 coordinate 4,902, forward strand.
CGGCGATGCGGCCGGCGCGCTGGCGCTCTATCGGAAGGTCGCGAAGGCGCAGCCCCAGCGTGCCGAGGCGTGGTTCGGCCAGGGCTACCTGCTGGCGGAAGCGGGCGACAACGCGGCGGCGCAGTCGGCGCTGGAGCGCGCGGTGAAGCTGGCTCCGGACGCGGGCATCCACCACTTCCACCTGGGGCGCGTGCTCTTCGCGCAGGAGAAGCTGAAGGACGGCTTCCACCACCTCCAGGAGTCCTTGCGCCTCAACCCGAGGCACGGGCCCAGCTACCTGGTGCTCGCGGTGGCGCTCCAGGCAGGTGGCGAGTTGGAAGCCGCCGAGGAGCTGCTCACCACGGGCCTGAAGGTCCTCCCGGACGACCCGTATCTGCTCAACGGGCTGTGCAACGTGCTGCTGGCGCGAGGCAACCTGCCCGGCGCGGTGAAGGCGGCGGAGACGCTGGCGCGCGTGGAGCCGGACAGCCCGGCGGCGCAGGGGAACCTGGCGCGGCTGCGGCTGGCGCAGGGCCGGCTGCCGGAAGCGCTGGAGCTGTGCCGGAAGCTGGCGTCGCGAGGCCAGGCCACCGCGCAGAGCCGCATGGTGGAGGGCATGGCGCTGGAGGCCACGGAGCCGGTGGACATCCCCGCCGCGCTGTCCGCGTGGCGCGAGGCCGTGAAGCTGTCCCCGGACGACTGGGCCCCCGCCAACAACCTGGGCAATCTGCTGATGCGCATCCCGGAGGATGAACTCCCCGGTGCCGGACAGCAGGCGCTGGAGGTGCTGGAAGAGGCGCATCGCCGCGCGCCGGAGCGTCCGGAGCCCCGGCTCAACCTGGCGGTGGTGCACGCGCGCCTGGGGCAGAAGGACCAGGCGAAGGCGCTCGCGCGCGAGCTGCTGGCGCTGCCCCGCCTCGCTCCTGAGTGGCGCGAGCAGGCCGAGCGACTCATCCAGGCGTTGGCCTGACCCGAGCGCGTGAAACAGTGCCCGAGGCGATATCGAGCCTCGGGCGCTTCTGACTGTCTCGTCGTGTCGCGATGTTTCAGGCCGCGACGTTGGCGAGCTGTTTCATGAGCAGTCGAATCAGCTCCACCGGATGGATGGGTTTGGGCAGCAGCTCCGCGCCGTAGCGGATGGCGACGGGGATGAGGTCGTCGAGCTGCTCGTGTCCGGTGAGGAAGATGAAGGGCGCGCGGCACTCCTTCAGCTCCCGCATGGCGATGAGCACATCCGCGCCATTCATCTCCGGCATGTTGTAGTCGCAGAGGATGGCGGAGATGTTCTCCAGGTCCTGCTGGAAGGCCGCCTCCGGAGACTGCACCGTCACCACGCGGTAGCCCGCGCTCTGGACGATGTCCGATACCAGCGAGAGCACGAACAAATCATCGTCGATTACCAGCACGGTCTGCATCGCGCTCTCCCGGCAAGCCCGGCTCATCCTATGAGCCGGGCCAGCCTGGAGGGTAGGGCGCGCGACGCAACTCGTCAGCGCGGCCTGGGAGCCGCAGGTCCCGATTGCCCCGGTGCGGGCGCGGAGGGAATGAGCACGAGGTCTTCCTGGGGAGGAATCAGGTACTCGGCGCCCGTCTCGGTGACGACGGCCATCTCCTCCACGGAGACGATGCGCTGCGCGTCCGGAGCGCCGTCCTGCCAGGCGAAGAAGCCGTCGAAGGCGAACACCTGTCCGGGGCGGACGATGCGCAGGGACTGTCCCTTCGCGGGCCTGGGCTTCGCGCCGCCGGAGAGGGCCGGGCCCACGTCGTGTGCCCAGTAGCCCACGGGATGACCGGTGCCCCACATGACGGGCTCGGAGCCCGCTTCGCGCATCCAGTCACGCTGGGCCTTGTCCACGTCCCACCCGGTGGCGCCGGGCTTGAGGGCCGCCAGGGCGATGCGGCTGCCCTTCTTGCCCTTCTCCCACTTCTCCAGCGCGTCCTTCGGCGGCTGTGTCTCACCCGGGGCCAGCACGTAGGCGAAGCGCTGGATGTCCGTCACCCACATGCCGCCCACGCGGATGCCGAAGTCCGTCTGGATGAAGTCACCCGGCTGGATGACGCGCTCGGTGGCGTGTGAGTGGCCTCGCGTGGGCCCGCTGTTGACGTTGGGGTTCTGGTCCGGCGCCCACGCGTCCCCCACGCCCAGCTCCGCCATGCGCTTCTTGAGGAAGCGCGCCACGTCCACGTCGCGCGTCTTGCCCGGCACCACGCTCTGGTACGCCTCCACCTCGAGCTGTGAAGTGAGCGCGGCGGCCTTGCGCAGGATGTCCACCTCCTCGGGCAGCTTCACGGAGAGCCACTCGGAGACGACGTCCTCGGCGGACACCAGCTTCTTGCGCTGAGCGGGGGACAGCGCCTTCTCCAGCGCGGTGCGCTGCGAGGAGGACAGCCCGTCCGCCACCGTCACCGCAGTGGAGGCGTTGATGGCGATGCGCGCGGGTTTCGCGGCGGCGAGCCTCGCGGCCACCTGCGCGTAGAGGTCCACGCCGCGCTCCAGCGGAACGACTTCGTCCAGCGGCCCCACTTCGCGCAGCGCCGTGGCCTCGCCCGCCGGTGACAGCGCCACCGCGCGCACCGCGTCGCCCTGCCGAAGGAACAGGAAGGCCGCGGTGCCCCCCGCGTTCTCCCCGCCGACGTGGATGGCCAGCGGGTCATTGTCGTTCTCCCGGCAGAACACCACCCAGGCATCCACGTTGGCGCGGGCCATGGCCTGGGGCAGCAGCTTCTGGATGCGCTCCTTGCGGATGCGCGGCCAGGGGTCGCCAGTGACGACGGAGTCCCCGGCCGCGCCTGCCAGGGGAGCGGAGAGGAGCAGGGCGGAGAGGAGGGCGTGCCGGGCGCGCTTCATGCGTCGGAAATCCTTTCGGGGGAAGGCGCGGCCATCATCCCCGACCTCGTCCGCGCCGAGGACCGCCCCCATGTGAAGTCCTATCGAGCCCTCGTGAAGAAGCTCTCTGTCAGTCCAGACAAACCGGTGCGCGCAAGCGTCTGCGCCGTGGCTCGTTTAAGGTGATGACCATGGCCAAGAGCTCCTCCCGCAAGTCCGCCACGAAGGTGAAGGTGAAGAAGCCCGCCGCCCGTGCCGCTGCTCCCAGGAAGGGCAGGGCGAAGGCGAAGCCCGCCGCCGCTCGCACCCCGGCGCCCGTCGAGGCTCCTCCCATCGTCCTCGAAGCCGAGCCCGTCTTCACGGACGAGCCCGGAATCAACGCGCCCAAGGCGCTGCCCTCGGGCGACGAGGGCAACGGCCGCGTGCTGCCCTTCGAAATCGACCCCAAGCGCATGGAAGAAGGGCTGCGCAAGCTCCAGGGCGAGGTCGTCCACTGGGCCAACAAGGGCCGCTACACCCGCGTGCGCTTCAAGTTCAGGGGCAAGCAGCTGCTCCCCGACCTTCCGCTGGCGGCCGTCGTCGCCGCGGAGGGCCTCACCTTCTACTGGGGCGGCATCCTGCGCGTGCTCATCGCCAACGTGGTGGGCCACAGTGTCTTCCAGGTGGAACTCGTGAATGACGCGGAGAAGCGCGTCCAGGCGGGCAAGGAGGCGCTGCTGTCGGGTGACGTGGACCAGGCGCTGACACTGTTCCGCGAGGCGGTGTCCATGGACCGGGATTCCGCCGCCGCGCACCTCAACGTGGGCGTGGCCCTCAAGCTGAAGGGAGACCGCGAGGGGGCGCTCGCCGCCTTCGAGAAGGCCCGGGCGAAGGACCCGGAGGGCCCACTGGGAACCGAGGCCGAGCGCCTGGCCGCCCCCCTGCGCCCCGCGGGGACCCAGCGCCCCGTCTGAGGCCTCCGAAGGGCCTGAATTTCTCGCGAAAAAGCGGGCTGAAACGAGGGGGTTCGAGCGTTCAGTAGGGGGCGCTTTTTCGCGCCCCTTCGACCTGTTATCGAACCACTTCGACCTCCGGGCGCTCACCCCTTCGTTTCCCCTGTTGACGTAGGGAAATCCAGGGGTTACGAACGCTCCCACACTGGATGGCGGCCCCTCGCGGGGTCCCTCCGCGACCACTCCCAGAGCCCATGGCCGACGACACTACCGACAAGCCGGCACCGCCCTCCCCGCCTCCGCCTCCCGACGGCGCCGGAGAGCTCATTCCCGTCAACATCGAAGACGAGATGCGCCGCTCGTATCTCGACTACTCGATGTCCGTCATCATCGGTCGCGCGCTGCCCGACGTCCGCGACGGCCTCAAGCCCGTGCATCGCCGGGTGTTGTTCGCGATGAACGACCTGTCGAACTACCACAACCGCCCGTACAAGAAGAGCGCGCGCGTGGTCGGTGACGTCATCGGTAAGTATCACCCGCACGGCGACTCATCCGTCTACGACGCCATGGTGCGCCTGGCGCAACCGTGGAGCCTTCGCTACCTGCTGGTGGACGGCCAGGGCAACTTCGGCTCGGTGGACGGCGATATGCCGGCCGCCATGCGCTACACCGAAGCGCGCATGGACCGCCTGGCCGAGGAGCTGCTGGCGGACATCGACAAGGAGACCGTCGAGTTCGGCGCCAACTACGACGACTCCCTCCAGGAGCCGCTCGTATTGCCAGCGCGCTTCCCCAACCTGCTCGTCAATGGCAGCAGCGGCATCGCGGTGGGCATGACCACCAACATCCCGCCGCACAACATGACGGAGGTCATCAGCGGGACGCTGCACCTCATCGACCACCCGACGTGCACCGTCCGGGACCTGATGGAGTTCATCACCGGCCCGGACTTCCCCACCGGCGCGTTCATCACCGGCCGCGAGGGCATCCACCGCGCCTACGAGACGGGCCGCGGGCAGATTACCGTGCGCGCCCGGTCGGAAATCGAGACGTCGAAGAAGGGTGACCGCGAGGCCATCATCTTCACGGAGATTCCGTACCAGGTGAACAAGGCGCGGCTCATCGAGAAGATCGCCGAGCTGGTGCGCGAGAAGAAGCTGGAGGGCATCAGCGACATCCGTGACGAGAGCGACCGTCAGGGCATGCGCATCGTCATCGAGCTGAAGCGCGACGCGATTTCGCAGGTGGTGCTCAACAACCTGTATGCCTCCACGGCGCTGGAGACGACGTTCGGCGCGGTGATGCTGGCCATCGACGGCGGCCAGCCGCGCACGCTGAACCTGAAGGAGATGCTGGACCGCTTCGTGGCGCACCGCCGCGACGTGGTGACGCGCCGCAGCCGCTACGAGCTGCGCAAGGCGATGGCGCGCATGCACATCGTCGAGGGCCTGCTGGTGGCCCAGGACCTCATCGACCTCGTCGTGAGCCTCATCCGCGCGTCCAGGGACCCGGATGAAGCGCGCTGGGGCCTGATGAACATCCTGTCGCCCACCCTCTACGAGCACGAGCGCTTCGCCAACCTCCAGCGCATCGACTACGCGAAGGCGAAGGCGCAGATGGAGATGCTCGTCTCTCGCGCGCGCAACGAGGAGCCCGCCTACCAGGGCCTGGCGCACAAGTACGAGGGCGCGGGCTTCAGCCAGGAGCAGGCGCAGAACATCCTCGAGATGCGCCTGCAGCGCCTCACCGGCCTGCAGCGCGAGGAGCTGTTCCGCGAGCTGATTGCCCTGGTGCGCGACGTGGCGCGCCTGCAGGACATCCTCGCCAACGAGCTCTCCCTGCTCACCGTCATCAAGACGGAGTTGATGGAGATTCGCGAGCGCTACGGCGACAAGCGCCGCACCGAAATCATCGGCGCGGTGGATGACATGACCAGCGAGGACCTCATCGCCGAGGAGACGATGGTCGTCACGCTGTCGCATACGGGCTACGTGAAGCGCTCGCCGCTGTCGGAGTACCGGGCGCAGAAGCGCGGTGGGCGCGGCAAGACGGGCGCGGCGACGAAGGAAGACGACTTCGTCAGCAAGCTGTTCGTGGCCAGCACCCACGCGTACCTGATGCCGATTACGACCAAGGGCAAGCTGTACTCGCTCAAGGTGCACCAGATTCCGCAGGCCAGCCGCACGTCTCGCGGCAAGGCGATGGTGAACCTGGTGCAGTTCGGCGAGGGCGAGCGGCTGGCGCAGGTGTTGGTGACGCGCGACTTCCCGGAGAACCGCTACGTCTTCTTCGTGACGAAGAAGGGCGTGGTGAAACGCACGGACCTGAGCGCGTTCGACAACGTCCGCTCCAGCGGCATCATCGCGCTGGGCATCGACGAGGGGGACGAGCTGGTGGCGGTGATGATTACCGACGGCACCAAGGACATCCTGTTGTCGACGGCGTCGGGCATGAGCATCCGCTTCCCGGAGACGGAGGTCCGCTCCATGGGCCGTCAGGCCTTCGGCGTGAAGGGAATCACGCTCGATGAGACCGACGAGGTGGTGGGCGCCGACGTGGTGGAGAACGACTCCGCCATCCTCACCGTGACGGAGAATGGCTACGGCAAGCGGACGGAAGAGTCCGAGTACCGGCAGCAGGGCCGTGGCGGCAAGGGCATCATCGACATCAAGGCCACCGAGCGGAACGGCAAGGTGGTGGGCCTCCTCCAGGTAAAGGAGTCCGACGAGGTGATGCTCGTCACCAACGGCGGCATGCTCATCCGCATGAAGGTGCGGGAAATCTCGGTCATCGGCCGCAACACGCAGGGCGTGCGGCTGATTGCGCTGGAGAACGACCAGGAGAAGGTGATGGCCCTCTCCAAGCTGCCCGAGGGCGAGGAGTCCGAGGAGGAGACGACGCCTCCGGCCGAGGTCGCTGGCGCCACGGACGTGGCCGCCGAGCCGTCCGCGTCCGAGCCCGCCGCGTCCGAGCCGGAGGAGCCCACCGAGGCGCCCGTGGCCGACGAGGGCGGTGGCTCCGAGGAGCCGCAGGCCTGACGTTGGCTTGAGCCGAGACGTTTCAGCCCCTCTCTCCCGCGCTGGGAGGGAGGGGCTTTTTCATGCGGGATGCCGTGGCTAGAGCAGGCCGGTGAGGGAGAGGGTCGCCAGGCCACTCAGTCGAGACAGTCCCTCAGGGCTGTCGCAGGCGGCCAGGTCCGTGGAGAGGTAGGTCGTGGTCCTCGTGACGGTGGCACCCTCGAACTTGCCCGACTCCACCGTTCCCACGTTCGTCAGGACGGCGAGGTTGCCATTGATTTGCGACGACACGCGCGTCTGAATCAGCGTCGAGGTCTCCCCCGTGTTCCAGGTGATGACGGAGGTCGAGGAGCCGATGCTCAACAGGTCCATACAGGAGAAGCCGGGCCTGAAGCTGCGGATGGTGTTGGTGCCAGAGGTCACCGTTCCTCCCAGCAAGGAGACGCAGTTGGAATAGACAGTCGTGGAGACGACGGTGACGTCCTGCTCCACGTTCTTGAGGGGCGGCGAATAGTTGATGGCCGCCGAGCCGACAAGGCATTCGACGAGCGTCAGCAATGGCTGCTCCGAGTGGACCAGCTCTCCCTGGGGAGAGGGAGGCTGTTCGCGTCCATCCTCACCGCAGGCCGCGAGCACGGCGACAACCAGCATCGAGATGGCAACGGCACTTCGTGGACCGTGGTGCATGTCTGACTCCTGGTGGTTTGTTGGCGGCGCACTATCCACCGTGTCGCCGTGCGAATCTCAGACATTCATGAGCAGGATTTGAACTCGAGCAGGTGGAGCGCAGCCACGAACGACGCGAGCAGAATGTTCCAGGCGGTCAGCGCAGCGCCGCGGGCAATCGCGACACATCCAACCTGGGCACGCCGACCTGGGTCACCGCCTGCGCGCCGAACCAGTTGGCCAGCTCCGCGCAGCGCGCGAGCGACTCCCCGCGCAGCAGCCCCAGGGTGAAGCCCGCGAGGAAGCAGTCTCCCGCGCCTGTCGGGTCCACCTCCTCCACGGGCCAGGAAGGCACCTGGAGCGTGTCTCGCGCGGTCAGCACCGTGCAGCCCTTCGCGCCTCGCGTCACCACCAGACACGTCTTCGCGCGCACGGCGTCGAGGTCCAGCACACGCGCCTCCTCTTCGCTCGCCTTGAGCACGTGCAGGTGCCCCAGGAGCGCCGCGAAGGGCGTGTCCTCGAGTCTCTGATTGAGCACGCGGCCGTGTGCATCCAGGGTCCGCAGCAGCCCCTGCGCATCCGCCAGCACCTGGGTCGCGTGCTGGGACATCCGGATGAGCGTCTCGGGCAGCACCTCCCCCATGACTCCACAAGCGAGCGCCACCCGCGCGTCGAAGATGATGTCCTTGGGGCGGATGGGGGCGGCGCGCGCACCCACTCGCAGCACCCGCTCCTCATGGCTCAGGTCCGCGATGAACCGCGTGGTGCGCGTGCCCGGGATGATGAGCGGCGGATACCGCACGTGGTCCGGATAGGCGAAGTCCTCGCCCGCGACCGCTACCACCGCATGGTCCACACCCATGGCCTCGAACACCGAGGAGATGTACGCCGCCGAACCCCCGAGCGTGTGCACCGTGTCCCCCGGGCCTCGCGACAACACGTCATGGCAGTAGTTGCCCACCACCAGCGCATCGCACGAGGACCTGGGAGGCATGGCGGGCCTACTTCCGCGTGAAGCTCGCCGGCACGGGCGCGCCCGCGGACTTCTCATCCGTCCACGAGATGTGCAGCACCCACCAGCGCTGGCCGTCGAAGATGAGCTGTACGTTGTTGATGCCACGGGAGAACGGCTGGCTCTCGGGCGACTCGCGGGACTCGTACGCGCTCAGCACGTTGACCAGGTCTCCATAGCCGGCGACCTGCCGATGCGTCTCCTTCTCGAAGAAGCCTCGCGTCTTGAAGAGCTCCTCACTGAAGGCCGCGTAGTCGTCGGGGGTGATGGGCGCGACACCCGGAAGGCCACCGGGCCTGGCGCGCTGGACGGAGACCAGCTGCGCGCCGGGATAGAAGAGGGAGCGGAAGCGCTGCCAGTCACGCGGCTTGCCCGCGGGTCCGCTGATGACGTCGTAGAGCGCGGCCAGCAGCCCATCCTGCGTCTTCACGTCCTCGGGGCGCGCCTGGGGCATCTTCTGGAGCGCGGCCTGGGTCTTCTCCGCCGACAGCTTCATCGGGTTGGGCATCGCGGACTTGGGAGCGGAGGGAGGACTCGCGGGCGCCTGTGGCTTCGCGGCGGGACTTCCCGCCGCGGGGGCGGGGGCGGCGGAAGGCTGGGCAAACGACGGAGCCGCGAGCAACAGGGTCGCGGCGCACACTGCGGTGTACAGACGATGCATGGGATGAACCTCCAAGACGTCAAAGAAGCACCGCGCGGCAGATTAACCTGACGTTCGTGGAACTGTCTGATGCCGCGCGCGGTCCGGAGTCGATGTTCGCGCTTCGACAGTCCGTGCAGGCAACACGGAGGGCCGGGGCCCGCTTCCCGAGGGCCGCCTCCAGGGCCTCGCGAGGCGCCCTTGGGAGCATGCAACGGGTGGAACCGTGCGGGCGTGTCCGTTAGGGTGCCGCGCCATGATGCGCAAACTCCTTCTGACCCTGCTGTTGTCCGTGTCCTCCACCGCGCTGGCGGCCGAGACGCTCACCGTCTACTCCGGCCGCAACGAGAAGTTGGTGGGGCCGCTGCTCAAGAAGTTCACCGAGAAGACGGGCATCGAGGTGAAGGTGCGCTACGGCGAGACGCCGCAGCTCGCCGCCACGCTGCTGGAGGAAGGTGACAAGACTCCGGCGGACGTGTTCTTCGCGCAGGACGCGGGAGCGCTCGGCGCGCTGGGCAACGCGGGTCGGCTCCAGGCGCTGCCCAAGGTGACACTCGACAAGGTGGACGCGCGCTTCCGCTCGCCGACGGGGCTGTGGGTGGGCACCAGTGGACGAGCGCGCGTGGTGGCCTACAACACGAAGAAGGTGAAGCCGGCGGACCTGCCCAAGAGCATCCTCGGCTTCACGGATGCGAAGTGGAAGGGCCGGCTGGGCTGGGCGCCCACCAACGCCTCCTTCCAGGCGTTCGTCACCGCGCTGCGGCTGCTCAAGGGCGACGAGGCGGCGACCGCGTGGCTCAAGGGCATCCAGGCCAACGAGCCGCGCGTCTACAAGAACAACGCGGCCGTCGTCGAGGCGCTGGGCCGCGGTGAAATCGACGCGGGCTTCGTCAATCACTACTACCTGTACGCCGCGAAGAAGAGCAACGCGGAGCTTCCGGTGGCCAACTACTTCGTCGCGGCGGGAGACCCGGGTGCGTTGGTGAACGTGGCGGGCGTGGGCATTCTCCAGGGGACGAAGCAGGTGGACAACGCGCACAAGTTCGCCGCGTTCCTGCTGGAGCCGGAGGCGCAGACGTACTTCTCGCAGGAGACGTATGAGTACCCGCTGGTGAAGGGCGTGAAGACGGCGGAGGCGCTGCCGTCGCTCGCGAAGGTGGGCTCGCCCGACCTGGACCTGTCCAGGCTCGACGACCTGCGTGGCACGGTGAAGCTGCTCCAGGACACTGGCGTCCTCTGAGGTTGTCGAAGTGACGCGTCGTCCTCCGGGGTGGTTGCTGGTATCGGGGCTGGTGGTCGCCGCGCTCGCGGTGCTGCCAGCGGTGTATCTGGGCGTTCGCGCGGCGGAAGCCGATGCGGACACGTGGGCCCTGCTCTGGCGTGACAAGACGTGGGGCCTGTTGTGGCGCACGCTGGGGCTCGCGGTGGCGGTGACCGCTTGTGCTGCCCTCGTGGCCCTGCCGCTGGCGTGGCTCACCACGCGAACGGACCTCCCGGGACGACGCGGCTGGACGGTGTTGCTGTGCGTGCCGCTCGCGGTGCCCACCTTCGTCAGCGGCTACGTGCTGCTGGCGACGTTCGGCAACGGGGGTGTGTTGGAGGAACCGCTGTCGCGCTGGGGGCTGCCGGTGCCCTCGGTGTATGGCTTTCCCGGTGCGCTCCTGGCGCTGACGGTGTCCACGTATCCGTATCTCTTCCTCGCGCTGCGCGCGGGCTTGCTCTCGCAGGACCCCGCCTGGCTGGAGGGCGCGCGCAGTCTGGGCATGAGCCCGGCGCGAGCCTTCTGGAAGGTGACGGCGCCGCTGTTGCGTCCGGCCTTCGTGTCCGGCGCGCTGCTCGTCGGACTGTATGTGTTGTCGGACTTCGGCGCGGTGGCGCTGCTCCAGTACGACGCCTTCTCGCGCGCCATCTACGTCCAGTACGAGGGCGCGTATGACCGGACCTATGCCGCGCTGCTGGGACTGGCGTTGGTGGTGGTGACGGCGGCCGTGCTGGTGCTGGAGGTTCGCCTGCGAGGACGCGCGGGCTACCACCGCAGCGCGAAGGGGGCCGCACGGGTGTCCGCGCCGGTGTCGCTGGGACGCTGGCGGCTGCCCGCGCTGCTGCTGTGTGGCGCGGTGGTGGCGGTGGGCGTGGTGCTTCCGGTGGGCGTGCTCGTGTACTGGGGCGTGCGGGGGCTGGTGGGGGAGAGCGCGTCGATGATGGCGCCGGCGCTCGGCTCGGTGCTCGCGTCGGTGCTGGGCGCGGTGGCGTCGGTGCTGGGCGCGCTGCCGCTGGCCTTCCTCGCGGTGCGATATCCGGGACGGCTCACCCTGGCGATGGAGCGAGTCTCCTACGTGGGTTATGCGCTGCCGCCCATCGTGCTGGCGCTGTCGCTCGTCTTCCTGGGGGTGCGCGCGCTGCCGTTCCTCTACGGCACGCTGGCGATGCTGGTGCTGGCGTACGTGGTGCGCTTCCTGCCGCAGGCGGTGGGCACGGTGCGCTCGGCGCTGCTCCAGCTCAATCCCCACCTGGCGGAGGCCGCCGCGTCGCTGGGGCAGTCTCCTCCGGCGGTGTTCCGTCGCGTCACCGCGCCGCTTTTGCGTCCCGGGTTGCTGGCGGGCGCGGCGCTCGTCTTCCTCACGGCGATGAAGGAACTGCCGGCCACGCTGCTGTTGGCGCCCATCGGTTTCGAGACGCTCGCGACGCGCGTGTGGGGTGCCACGGCGGAGGGGCGCTTCGCGGAGGCCGCGCTGCCCGCGCTGGTGCTGATGGCCATCTCCGCGTTGGGTGTGGGGCTGCTCGTGTCGCAGGAGGGCGACGCGCCTCGGGGCTGACGCGGGACGCTTCGCGGAGGCCGCGCTGCCCGCGCTGGTGCTGATGGCCATCTCCGCGTTGGGGGTGGGGCTGCTCGTGTCGCAGGAGGGCGACGCACCTCGGGGCTGACGCATGTGCCCTCATGCGTCGCGATTTTCGAGGCGCGGGACGCGGAGACGATGGCTCGCTGGAGGTGCTGGGGCCCTCACCTCGGGCAACATCGTGAACATCGCCCCCTTCGGCAACTGCAAGTCGAAGACGGCGGTGCGCAAGCCGGCGCGGAGCGGGCCCTCGGGCCCGAAGGTCTTCGACTCGCGGTGGGCGGCGCACAAGGAGGCCGCCCTGTCGGAGGTGCTGGCGGACGGCATCGTCTCCCTCGTCGATGAGGACGTGAAGGTGGACGTCGAGAAGCGGATGGCCGCTCGGCCGCCCTGGAAGTAGCGGCGGAACGCGGTAGGGTGCGCGGCGCCTTCGCCATGTCCCTGCTCACGCTCGACGCCTTGTCCCTTCGCTACACCCCCAGCGGCACCGCCGCCGTGGATGGCCTGTCATTGTCGGTGGAGCCCGGCGAGGTGGTGGCCTTGCTCGGCCCCTCTGGCTGCGGCAAGACGACGACGCTGCGACTGGTGGCGGGCTTCGAGCGTCCCGGTGCGGGCACCCTGACCCTGGACGGCCGCGTACTGGTCGGCCCCGGCGCCTTCGTGCCTCCGGAGCAGCGCAGCGTGGGCATGGTGTTCCAGGACTACGCCCTGTTCCCACACCTGTCCGTGCTGGAGAACGTGACGTTCGGCCTGTCGAAGCTGTCGCGGCGCGAGGCGGAGGACAAGGCGCGCGCCATGCTGACGCTGTTCGGCCTGGGCGAGTTCGCCTCGCGCATGCCGCACTCGCTCTCTGGAGGTCAGCAGCAGCGCGTGGCGCTTTCGCGTGCATTGGCGCCAGGGCCGCGCGTGCTGCTGTTGGACGAGCCCTTCTCCAGCCTGGACAGCGGGCTGCGTGCCTCCACGCGCATCGAGGTGCGCCGCGTGCTCAAGTCGCTGGGGGCCACGGTGGTGCTCGTCACGCACGACCAGGGCGAGGCGATGGCCTTCGCGGACCGGTTGGCGGTCATGCGCGCGGGCAAGGTGGAGCAGGTGGGCACGCCCGAGTCCGTCTACTCCGCGCCGCGCACGGCCTTCGTCGCGTACTTCCTGGGCGGCACGAATCTATTGCCCGGCATGGGTTTCGGCGGTGGAGCGCGGACGGTGTTGGGCAACCTTCCGGTGATGGGGCAGGCGAAGGGCAAGGTGCTGCTGTCGCTGCGTCCGGAGTCACTGCGGCTGGTGCCGGACACGGATTCGGTGGCGGTGGGCGGGGCCCTGCGCGCGGAGGTGCTGTCGCGCGAGTTCCAGGGCCCCAGCGCCGAGTACACCGTGGCCTGTGGTGGCATGGAGCTGGTGGTGCGTGGGGCGCCGGAGCTGTCGCTGCGGCCGGGAGACCGGGCGCGGCTGGAAATCGTGGGGAAGGCGGGCGTGCTGGCGGACAGTCCGGATTAGGTTGGCTGTCCTCCGGGCAGGCAGGCGGCGTACGCTGGGGGTGGCTCCCGGGGTGCAATCACCCGGCCTCCCCGTGCGTAGAGGTGGGTATGAACATCGCAGGTCTTCGTGGCATGGGCACCCGCTTCTTTCAGTACGTGAGGGACCCTCGCGTGGCGCTCTGGCGGAAGCTGGCCGGAGTGGTAGCGGTGGTCTACTTCCTGTCGCCGGTGGACGCGGTGCCGGACTTCATCCCCGTGTTGGGCTGGTTGGATGACCTGGGCATGTTGTCCGCGGCGGCGTTCTTCATGGTGCGCGAGGTTCAGCGCTACCGACCCGAGCAGCCCTGGGACGGCGTCCCGAGGGATGCGGAGGGGCAGGAGCGCGTGCCTCCCACCGTGCGAAAGCACGTCTGACCCGGAAAGTTCCGCCCGGAATTCCTGACTCCAGCAGTGTCCCGGGAATGTGACGCCCCGCGTCCGCGAGTTCCCGTGGTGCGCGCGGAGGGGACGCGGAATCATGGGCGTGCATGGACACGTCCCAGGGCAGCAAGGTGGTCCTCGTCACGGGAGCCTCCTCGGGTATCGGCGAGGCCTGCGTCGAGCTGCTGACGGTGCGCAAGCACATCGTCTACGGCACCAGCCGTCAGCCCTCGGTGCGGGAGTCGGTGGGCTACCGGATGCTGGAGATGGACGTGACGCAGGATGCGTCCGTGCGCCGTGCGGTGGAGACGGTGCTGGCGCGTGAGGGCCGCATCGACGTGGTGGTGAACAACGCGGGCCATGCGTTGGCGGGAGCGGTGGAGGACACCTCCGTGGAGGAGGCGTGGCGGCAGCTCGACACCAACGTGTTGGGCGTGTTGCGCGTCTGCCAGGCGGTGTTGCCGTCCATGCGCGAGCGGCGCTCTGGCCGCATCATCAACATCAGCTCATTGGGTGGGGCGGTGGGGTTGCCGTTCCAGGGTTTCTACAGCGCGAGCAAGTTCGCGTTGGAGGGGCTGACGGAGAGCCTGCGCCAGGAGGTGGAGGCGTTTGGCATCCATGCCACGCTGGTACAGCCGGGGGACGTGCGCACGCGACTGACGGACAACCGGATGCGCGCGGCGGCGTCTGGCGAGGGCTCGGCGTACCGGGAGTCCTTCGAGAAGGTGTTGGCCATCATCGAGAAGGAGGAGCGCGAGGGCGTGCCTTCCGAGGATGTGGCGCGGCGGGTGCTGGAGGTGATGGAGGTGGAGGCGCCTGACGTGCGGTACTCGGTGGGGAAGCTCGCGCAGCGCGCGGCCCTGGTGGCGAAGGCGCTGCTGCCCGCGAAGACCTTCGAGGGCATCCTGATGTCCATGTATGGTTTGAAGCGGCGCTGAGCGCTCAATCCCTGTCGCGGCGTCGACGCGTTAGCGGGCCTTGTCGAGCGCCTGCTTCATGGCGGCCATGCCTTCCTCAATCATCGGGCCGACGACGGCGCTGGCCTCGTGGGGCAGGAAATCCGCGGTCCACACGACCCGGCTCCCCGTGCCCTCCGTGAAGACCTGGACCGCTCCGTTGTAGTGGGTCAGCGGTCCACCCTCCGCGCCCCACACGAGGCGCCGTCCCTCGTCGTCCACTGTCACGATGGGCTCCTTGACCACCATTCCGTTGCGGAAGGTGACCACGCGGGCCCCGGGCTCCAGGCGCGTGTCGACCACGAACCCGGGAACCAGTCTCGTGTGGAGCGCACCGATGTCGCGGATTGCATCCCAGACAAACTCGGGCGTGGCGCGGGTCGTGATTTCTTTCCGGATGGAAGCCATGTCGTGTGCTCCTGAGGTGAGCCCTGCTTCTAGGAGGTGCTCGCCAGCTTCTCTTGGAGAATCTTGCGGCCCTCCAGGACCTTCGAGGGCTGCCCTCTGTCCATGCGTGAACTGAAGTAGCACCAGTCGCGCACCCGTGCCTGTCAACCCCTGGCAAGGGGTAGGGCTCAAAAGACAAGCACTCTTCGCGAGTCCGGTTTCGGGATGGTTTTTGTAACTGGATGATGGAACTCTTCTGCTCCCCCACGAGCCCAGGAGCTCGCCATGAGACTGTCCGGTCTGTTCGCCAGTGTCGTCCTGGTGACGGTGTTTCCTGTCCTGGCCCGTGAGCGATTGCCGACGGTGGATGTCTTCACCACGGCTCCGTCTTCTTCGCTCGCACACCTCGCTCGTCCGGACGCTCCGGGTCTTTCCATCGCACACGAAGAGGAGCGCCTCGGCGTCCCCACCTTCGTCTGGGGTGACGGGACCCAGGCGAAGGTGTCCGCGAGCGCCGTGCCCCAGCGTCCCGAGCAGGTCGCTCGTGGGCTGTTGGAGCGGTACGCACCGGTGTATCGCCTGGAGCGCACGGACGCCGACCATGTGCCGGTGACAGCCGTGCAGCGACTTCCCTCCGGGGGTGGAATCGTCACCTTCGGCCAGCGCGTGGAGGGCATCGAGGTCTTCCGCCAGTCGTTGAAGGTGTTGCTGGATTCGCGCCAGTCCCTGGTGGCGATGTCAGGGCACCTGAGTCCGGTGGGCTCGACTCCGCGCTTCTCGAAAGGCGCGGCGTTCATCCTCCAGCCCCGCGAAGCGATTGCCCGGGCCTACCGTGACCTGGAGGGACACGCGTTGCCGCCAGCGAGCCTCGCTGAAACGGGCCCCGCACGGCCGCCCTACCAGTCCTTCGAGCTGTCACCGGGTCCCAGGACGGTCCGGCTGCGAGGGACCACGAGGACGAAGCCCGTCTACTACCCGATGCCGGACGCGTTGGTGCCGGCGTACTACGTGGAGCTGGGCACCGAGTCCGTGACCGAGGGACCTGGCGACCTCTACGCGTATGTCATCGCCGCTGACGATGGACGGCTGCTCGTCCGCCACTCGCTCACTCGAGAATCGGAGGCCTTCACATACAAGGTATGGGCGGACACCGCTTCGCCCTTCGTTCCCTTGCATGACCCCACGGGTCATCAGGGCAGCCCTCACCCCACGGGCCTGCCGGATGGTTATCAGGCGCCCCTGGTTGCTCCCAGTCTGGTGACGTTGCGCAACGCGCCCTTCAGTCGGAATGACCCGTGGCTGGCTCCGAGCGCCACGCGCACCGAGGGCAACAACGTGGAGGCCTACGCGGACCTGGTGGACCCCTATGGCGAATACGGCCCAGGGGACGTGTACGCGGTCCTCTCCGAGGCGGGGGTCTTCAGCCATGGCTATGACCATCGCCACGGGCCGAGCATCACCGACGAGCAGCAGATGGCGGGCATCACCCACGCCTTCTACGTCACGAACTTCCTGCACGACTGGTTCTACGACTCGGGCTTCGACGAGGCCGCGGGCAACGCGCAGCACGACAACTTCGGGAGGGGAGGGCTGGAGGAAGACTCCATGATGGTGGGGACGCAGGTTTTCTGGGCGCGCAACAACGCCATGATGGACACTCCGGCGGATGGGGCGCGGCCGTTGATGACGCTCTTGCTCTACGACAACCGCTCCGCCAGGGACCTCTATGTCCAGACCTCTGGGGGTACGAAGGGGCCCTTCATGCTGGGGTTCGCGGACTACGGCCCCCAGGTGTTCGACGTCAGCGCCAACGCGGTGCTGGCCGTGGACGGGGTGGCGGGCGGCACGGTCAACGATGCCTGCGAGCCGTTGACGAACGCGGCGGAAGTCCAGGGCAAGGTCGCGGTCGTGGACGGGGGCAGAAGGTGCGACTCGCTCATCAAGGCGATGCACGCACAGCAGGCGGGAGCGGTCGCCGTCCTCATCGCCCCGCGGAACCTTGTCCGGAATGTCGTGGGCTTTCCCGGTCGCTCCAGTGTCGTCACCATCCCCTTGGCCGGCGTCACGACCGAGACGGGAGCGCTGGTGCGCGCGGCGCTCGAGGAAGGAGAGACGACGCTGCGGCTCGTGCGAGGGGGGCCCGCCAGGGATGGCGCGCTCGACTCGGGCCTCCTCGCTCACGAGTGGATGCACTACATGTCCAATCGCCTCGTCGGTGACGGTGTCGGCCTGTTGAATGGGCAGGGTGCATCGATGGGCGAGGGTTGGAGCGACTTCGCGGCGCTGCTGCTGAAGGCGCGCGCGGAAGACGCGCAACTTCCCGCGAACGCGCACTTCAGCGGTGTGTATGTCCCCAACGGGTACATCCGGGCGGCTGAAGCCAATCAGGCATACTACTGGGGGGTCCGTCGCTATCCATACACGACGGACCTGGGCAGGAACCCGCTCACCTTCCGGCTCATCCAGGACGGAGTGTCCCTGCCGGAGGGAACCCCTTTCAACGACGAGCCCGCGCAGTGGCCGAACGCGGAGTTCCACAACTCCGGAGAGGTGTGGGCCGTCATGCTGTGGGAGTGCTACGTGGCGCTCCTGCGCGACACGGAACGCCTGTCGTTCGCGGAGGCCCAGTCGCGAATGAAGGAGTACCTCGTCGCATCGCTCAAGCTGACGCCCGTGGACCCCACGTTCCTGGAGGCGCGGGATGCCCTGCTCGCGGCGGCGTTGGCGCGAGACTCCCGCGACTTCGAGCTCTTCTCCCAGGCGTTCGCCAGACGTGGCGCTGGCCTGAGGGCGGTGGCTCCGCATCGAGACTCCCTGGACCACGCGGGAGTCGTCGAGAGCTTCTATTCTGGCAAGGACCTGTCCCTTGTGCGCTTGGAGCTGATTCAGGGAGCGCGCTCCTGTGACGACGACGGCATCCTGGATGCGGGAGAACAGGCACGCGTGCGCCTCACGGTCCGCAATGCGGGGACGGGGCGATTGGAGCGGTCGACCCTGACGGCGACGAGCGACTCGGGCGACCTGATATTCCCCGAGGGGAGCACCTGGTCCATTCCTCCGTCCGCCCCCTTCCAGGAGGTGCGCGCGGAGTTCCCCGTGGAGCTCCTGGGAGGCACGTCGCGACGATGGCTCAACATGAGCCTCGCCTTTCGGGACGAAGCGCAGACCGTGCCGGGAGACCAGACCGCGTCGCTTCCGCTCTGGGTGAGCCGGGATGAGGTGCTCGCGTCGAGCGCGACGGAGACGGTGGATGCGGAGCGGCACTCCTGGCGATTCGAGCACGACCCCTTGGACAGCAGGAGGTCCTGGGTGCGTGAAGTCTCCGCTGAAGGGGGATATCTGTTCCATGCCCCCAACCTGAACCATGTGGGGCTGCGGGCCCTGGTCTCGCCCCCGCTCCAGGTGGCCACGGACCGGCCGCTGCGTTTCACCTTCCGACATCGCCACGACATCGAGACCTATTTCGAGGACGAATCGCCGCCCGTCTATCTCGATGGGGCCGTCATCGAGCTGAGCACGGATGATGGGCAGACGTGGACGGACCTCGGCGAGGCGGCGAAGCCCACGTACAACGCCTTCCTCGAGGACCCCTGGGGCTACGAGAATCCGCTCGCGGGCCGTCCCGTCTACAGCGCGAGGAACAGCGCCTACCCCGCCTTCGAGGCGGTGAGCGTGGACCTGGGCATGACGTACGCGGGCCAGACGGTGCGCGTGCGCTTCCTCTACGGCACCGACTTCATCGACAGCGTCTTCGCCACGATCGCTGGCTGGGATGTCGACGACCTCCACTTCGAGGGGCTGGTGAACACGCCGTTCACCACGGTGGTGGACGACGCGGGGCTGTGCCTCAACCAGGCGCCCGTGGTGAGTCCGGTGCCGGAGCAGGAGGTGAACGAGGAGAGCCGCGTCGAGGTGACGGCGGAGGGAACGGACCCGGAGGGGGATGCGCTGACGTACGCGTGGACGCAGACGTCGGGGCCCCTGGTGACACTGGAGGGATCGACCACGGCGACGGTGCGCTTCACGGGGCCGAAGGTGAAGGAGCCCACGGAGGTGAAGCTGCGAGTGGTGGCGAGTGACGGGAAGCTCCAGAGCGCACCGGTGGAGGCCGTGGTGCGAATCCGGGACTCGAAGCCGGACGGGTGTGATGACTGCGCGACGGGAGGACCGGGCGCGTCGCTCGCGTGGCTGTTGACGGCGCTGGGATTGGCGGCGCAGAAGCGACGCCCGTCGTGAGCCCTGGCGCGGGGGCTCAGTCCTTGTTCTCGCGCCGGTTCTCGAAGTGGACGAAGTCGATGAGGAACGTGGCGGCCACGGCCAGGGTGCGCAGGAGCGCGCCCCTCAGGGCGCCGTCGAACTGGACGCCGAAGCTGTCGGCGTCGGTGAACAGCTCCTTGCCGAAGCCGCTCCACCGCTTGGCGATGGTGCCCACCTCGCGACCGCCCTCTTCAATCACGAACGTCCACGGACGGAAGAGCGGGCCGCGCAGGTGGCCCAGCTCCTCTCCGCCGGGGCCGACGATGTCATAGGCGCGCGTGAAGAAGCGGAAGCGCTGGCGCACGCTGCCCAGGAGTCGCCCGTCGCCGTCCTCCACATCCATGCGGGCCAGCCAGAAGCGCCACGGCCGTCGCAGCCGCAGCGCGACGGCGCCCGAGGGCGACTTCAGCTCCATCGTGAAGGGACGTTTGGCCTTGAAGAAGTTGCGCAGCAACAGCAGGCCCAGCCCGCTGCCCACCTCACCCGCGAAGAAGACCGTCTCTCCGTCGTCACCCACCACCTGGTACTTGTTGCGTCCCTCGAAGCCGGTGAGGATTTCTCCCCACTCCTTCACCTGACGGACGCGCAGCGCGCGCTGATGTTGGAGGGACGCAAGGGCGGAGGAGTCGACGGGCATGGGCGCTTTCCAGGCACTGCGAGGCGGCGTGATTAGAACTGACCCGCCAGCGCCATGCCCGCGCCTTCCTTGCCCATCAGGGTGGGAGTCAACATCACCTGGGGGAGCCGGGGCGCATCGAAGTTGCGCGTGAGATAGGCCGTGAGGGCCAGCCCGCCCAGGACGCCGACGCCCGCGCTGATGAGGATGGCGTCGCCGTTGTCGCCGCTGTCGCCGTCGTCGCCGCCCGTGAAGGTGTACATGGTGCTGGCGCCGAGCAGTCCGCCGACGATGCCGCCCGCGTCGATGAGCAGCATGCGGCCCCGGGACACGGGCAGGCTGCGCGACAGCACCGCGAAGCCGATGATGCCGGCGGACGTCGCGGCCAGCTCGGCGGCGAAGAAGGCCTTCGTGTTGTCGCTCTCCGACGTGGCCAGGAACAGGGCCGTCACCACGCCGGCCCACAGGCCACCGGAGTTGGCCATGGACACCTGCCCCGCGGTGGGCTGCACCAGGTTGGCGAGCAGGACGCCCACGCCGGTGAAGCCCGCGCCGCCGATGATGGCGGCCCTCAGCGCATCATCGTCCTCCAGGTCGAAGGCGAGCATCGACGCGATGCCGAACCAGAAACCCCACACCGTTCCGGAGTTGATGACGGCCGCCTGCCCGGAGGTGATGCCACCTTGCGAGAGCAGCAGCGCGCTGGTGACTCCCGCGCCCGCTCCGAGCATGGACGCGGCCACGTAGCCCTGGTCCCTGCAGTCCGCGATGGCGCACAGCAGGATGCCCTGCGTCGCGCCGTGCAGCGTCTGCACCACCGTCAGCGACGCGACGGCGGCGCCCGAGCGACGCTCCGTATTCTCATAGACCGCCGCCTGCGCCAGCTTCGCGCCGGGCTTGAGCCGGGCCCGGGTGAGCCGTCCGAACTCGGTGGCGTAGGGGTGCTGGGGACAGACGGCGAGGACCTCGGTGAAGGCCTCGGAGGCCTGGGTGTCCTTGCCTTGGATGAGTGCGTTGAAGCCCTCGTTGTAGCGAGCCTCCGCTTCGGGAGGGCACGCATCGGGCGTGGTCATCAGCGGAGGCGCCGTCAGGGTCTCCGACGTGAGAGGTGCTGATGAGGCAGGTCCGGTCTGCGCTTCATCCCCGACTTGGGTGGCACTGAGAGCAACGAGCAGGAGGGTGGCGAGCGTCATGGGCGTCATCCACTCTATGCGACGACCTCGGCCCGTTCACGAGGGAGGGGCCGAGGTCGCCTGAGACTTCGAGGGGGTGTGCCCAGGCGCGCCGCGTCAGCGGGTGGCGAGGGTATCGACGTGCTGACGCAGCTCGGCGTCGTTGCCCAGTCGGCCGTTGAGCCCGGCGAGGGGCCTGGCCGCCTGCTCGATGCGACCCCGGGTGCGCGGGCCCGCCGCGACGAGCCAGGCCACGCCCAGGGCCAGCTCCGCGACCTCGGGAGCGCCGGTGAGTTGGGCGGCGAGCGTCAGCAGGGCCTCCACCGCCTTCTTCACCTGGGCACCATGCAGCGCGTGGCTGCTGGTGATGCCCTCGCGCAAGAGCTCCAGCAGCGCGAGCGCGGTGGCGCGGGCCTGCTGCACGGGCTCCGGTCCGGGGCCGGTCCCCGCCCACAGTCCATTGGCGAGCTGTCGTCCCAGCAGGGCCTCCGCGCCCGCTTCCTGGGGTGCGGCGTCGCGGGCGGACGCGGAGAAGCCCTCCTCCTGCTCGGAGGCCAGGCCGTCCGCGTAGGCGTCGCCATCATCGGAGAAGGAGGGTGGCTCCATCTTCGACTCCTTCATCACGGACTTTTCGGCCGAGCCTCCTCCGAAGAGGCCTCCCAGGAGGCCTCCCTTCTTCTTCTTCGCCATGTCCGGGGCCTGGGCCGTGCTGACAAGCTTCCTGAGCGGGGCGGCCGGTGCGGGGGCGGGAG